>DATFOL010000445.1:0-16646 GCA_035265545.1 Gemmatimonadaceae bacterium
CACGAGAGGGACGCCCGCCTTGCCCGCTGCCTGGCCGCCTTCCAGTTTCGCTGGCTGCCGCGCGAATCTTCTCCGACTTCACTCTGCGACCCGATCCCCTCGCATGCCTCGCTCCGTCTTCGTCGTCCTGCTCACTCTGATACTCGCCGCCCCGGTCGCCGCGCAGCGGGCGCGTCAATATCAGATCCGCTCGCCCGACGGCGCGACGCAGATCAGCGTCGATGTTGGAGAGCGGGTCGCGTACTCGGTGAGTCACGGAGGTCGTCCGTTGCTCGCCGACTCTCCCATCTCGCTGACTCTGGACGGTGGGCGCACGCTCGGCGTCGGGCGCCAGGTGCGGTCGGAGGCTCGGCGCGAGGTGCGGGACAGCGTGCGACCCGTTGCGCCGGTGAAGAGCGCGGTGGTGCCAGATCGGTTCAATGAGCTGCGCCTCCAGTTCGGCGACCACGACCTGGAGCTTCGCGCGTACGACGAAGGGATCGCCTATCGCTGGGTGCTGTCGCTCGGCGACAGCGTGACCGTCCGCGCCGAGCAGGCGACGTTCGCGGTAGCCGGCCAGGCGGACGCGCTCGTCGGTATCGACACCACCTTCATGACGCACCAGGAGCCGGTGTTTCGCCGAGTGCGCCTCGACACCCTGAGCAACGGCCGGCATGCGCTGCTGCCGGCGCTGATATCGATTCAGGGGGGTCCACGGATCGCCATCACCGAGTCTCAGCTCGAGGACTATCCGGGGATGTATCTGGTGGCGCGCGAGGGAGGCGGGCTAGCCGGCAAGTTTCCGGCGGCTGCGCTGCGCGACAGCGCGCGGAACGACCGCGACGTCGTGGTGACGAGCCGCGCCGACTGGCTCGCGCGGACCGGCGGGCGGCGCGCCATGCCGTGGCGCATCGTGATGATCGCCGACGACGATCGCGAGCTCCTGCTCAACCAGATGGTCTACGTCCTCGCGGCGCCGTCACGCCTGACCGACGTGTCGTGGATCAAACCCGGCAAGGTAGCCTGGGACTGGTACAACAACCTGAACCTGCGCGGCGTCGGCTTCCGCGCGGGGGTGAACAACGAGACGTACCGCTACTTCATCGACTTCGCGGAGAAGAACGGCATCCCGTACATCGTGCTGGATGAGGGGTGGTACAAGCTCGGCGACCTGCTCACCCAGGCGCCCGGGATCGACGTGCCGGCGCTGGTGGAGTATGGTGCGACGAAGAACGTCGGAGTCATCCTGTGGGCCACGTGGAGCACGCTGGACACCCAGATGAAGCCCGCGCTCGACCTCTTCCAGAAGTGGGGAGTGAAGGGGATCAAAGTCGATTTCATGCAGCGCGATGACCAGAAGGTGGTGAACTACTACTACCGCATCGCGCGGGAGGCCGCGGCGCGGCACCTGCTGGTCGACTATCATGGGGCGCACAAGCCGGCGGGACTCAACCGGACGTGGCCCAACGTGCTCACCTTCGAGGGCGTGCACGGCCTGGAGAACAACAAGTGGACCGACGACGTGACGCCGACCCACAACGTGACGCTGCCGTTCACCCGGATGCTCGCCGGACCGATGGACTACACGCCGGGCGCGATGATCAACGCGCAGCCGAAGAACTTCCGGGCGATCTTCGATCGGCCGATGAGCATCGGCACGCGAGTGCATCAGCTCGCGATGTACGTCGTGTTCGAAAGCCCGCTCCAGATGCTCGCCGACAGTCCGTCGGAGTACGAGCGTGAGCCTGAAGCGATGGAGTGGCTGCGAGCGGTGCCGGTGCTGTGGGACGAGACGCGCGCGCTCGAGGCTTCGGTGGGGAGCCACGTGCTGCTGGCCCGTCGGCGTGGCAGGGCGTGGTTCGTCGGCGCGATGACGAACGACAGCGCGCGCACCCTCACGCTCGACCTCTCGTTCCTCGGCGCCGGTCGCTACACGATGGACGCGTGGTCGGATGGACCGAACGCGGATCGGAACGGGATGGATTTTCGAAAGGACACGCGGACGGTGAGCGCGAGCGACAAGATCTCGCTGAAGTTGGCGCCGGGGGGAGGGTTTGCCGCGCGCCTGCGGCGCGCGCCGTGAGTTGGTTGGTTGGATCTCGAGCGGGTGGGATGATTGCGGTGAGGTGTTTGGTTTGATCGTGGGTTGGCGAGGAACGGCCTCGGGAGGCAGAAGCTTCCCGAGGCCGTTCAACTCACGATCTCACGATCCAACCAGCCAACTCACTGCGCACCTCACGCCGGCAACACCGTCGCCAGATAATCATGGCTCGCCCGGATGCTGGCCAGCGGATCCGGCGACACGTCGCGCTCGACGAAGGCGTAGCGGAGCCCGTTGCGCTGGGCGGCGGCGATGAAGCGCTTGAAGTCGATCACGCCCTTGCCTACGTCGGCGAACTCCTTTGCTGGCGCGGCGGTGCTGTCCTTGAGGTGCAGCATGGTGAAGCGCCCCGGGTAGCGCGCCACGAGCTCCGCCGGCTCGCGGTTCGCCTTGAATGCCCAGTACCCATCGAGCTCGAACGACACGAGCGCCGGATCGGTGTTGGCGAGCAGCCGCTCCATCACCGTCGTCGAGGCGCCGTAGTTCTCGAACTCGAAGTCGTGGTTGTGGTAGGCGATCTTGAGCCCCGCGGCACGCGCCTGCTCGCCGAGCTTGTTGAGGCGACTCGGCAGGCTGCCGAAGGTCTCGGCCGTGCGTTGCGACGGGTCGAGCCAGGGCACCACCACGTACTCCTGCCCGAGCGTCTTCGCCGTGGTGAACATGGTGTCGGGCGCCTTCTCCAGATCCGCCAGCGGGTAGTGTCCGGACACGGTGCGGATACCGTGCTTGTCGAACAGCGCGCGGAGGTCCGCGGCGGTGCGGTCGTACAGGCCCGCCGTCTCGACGAGGCGGTAGCCGGCGCCGGCGATTTGCGCGAGCGTTCCGTCGAGGTCCTTCGCCATCGCGTCGCGCACGGTGTACAGCTGCAGCCCGACTTGCGCGAGCGTGAATCCGCCCGCGGCACGCGCCGCCGTCGACCCGGCGGCTGTTCCCGCACCCGCGGACGTCTGCGCGCAGGCGACGAGCGAGCCGCTCCACATTCCAGCGAGGCTCGCGGCGCCGGTCACACGGAGGAAGTTGCGTCGATCCATTAGATGTTCCTCTTTTTGAGCTCGTTCACCGCGTAGTCCGCAGCGCGCGCGGTGAGGGCCATGTAGGTGATGGAGGGATTCACGCACGACGCGCTCGTCATGACCGAGCCGTCGGTGACGAACAGGTTCGGGACGTCGTGCGCCTGGCAGAACCCGTTGAATGCGGACGTCTTCGGGTCCCGACCCATGCGAGCGGTGCCCATCTCGTGGATGCCGAGTCCGGGCTCCGCTCCCAGCCCGCCTTCCTTGTAGTCGTCGGTCCCGACGACGTTCTTGAGCCCCGCCGCTTCGAGCATGTCGACCGCCGACTGCCGCATGTCCTTGCGCATCGCCATCTCGTTCGGGCCCCAGCTACAATCGATGCGCAGGATGGGAATCCCGGACTCGTCGGTCTTGTCGGAGAGCGTGACCACGTTCTCGTGTCGCGGGAGCGCCTCGCCGAACGCCGTGATCCCCATCGTCCAGTCGCCCGGCTCGTGCAGTCGACGCTTGAGCTCCACGCCGATGCCGGGGCCCGATGTTCCTCGTCCCCATCCCGCGCGTGCCGCGCTGCCCTGATAGCCGTAGCCGCGCACGAAGTCGGTCCGCTTCGTCGCGGCGTCGCCGAGGTTGCGGAAGCGCGGGATGTAGATCCCGTTCGGACGGTTGCCCTGATAGTAGTGGTCGGCGAGTCCCTCGATCCGGCCCGTCGCGCCGGCGCGGAAATGATGGTCCATCAGATTGTGACCGACCACTCCGCTCGAGTTCGCGATGCCGTTCGGGAACGTCGACGACTTCGAGTTGAGCAGGATACGCGTGCTGCCGAGCGTGGACGCGCAGAGGAACACCACCTTCGCCTTGTACTCGCGCGTCGCCTTGGTCTTGGTGTCCACGACACGCACGCTCGATACGCGGTGGGTCTTGGGATCGTAGACCAGCGAATGCACGATGCTGTCGGGCAGCACCGTCAACTTTCCGGTGGCCATCGCCGGTGGCAGCGTGCTCGCCTGGGTGGAGAAGTACGGCCCCGTGGAGCAGCCGCGCTCGCACGGCCCACAGTAGTGGCAGGCCGCGCGTCCCCTGTGATTCTCCGTCAGGATGGCGACGCGGCCGATGGTCACGCGGCGTTCCTTGAACTTCGCCTCGACGCCGGCCTTCACGTGCTTCTCGCCCGCGTTCATCTGCATCGGCGGGAGGAACTCGCCATCGGGAAGCTGCGGCAGGCCAAGGCGCTCGCCGCTCACGCCGACGTGACGCTCGACGTAGCTATACCATGGGGCGATGTCCTTGTACCGGATCGGCCAGTCGACGGCGATCCCATCGCGCAGGTTCGCCTCGAAGTCGAGATCGCTCCAGCGATAGACCTGCCTTCCCCAGATGAGCGACTTGCCGCCGACCTGATCGCCCTGGATCCAGGTGAACGGCTTCACCTCCTCGTAGGGATGCTTGCTGTCCTTGGCGAAGAATTGCCTGGTGGACTCGCGAAACTGTCCCGTGCGGGCCTGGATCTGATAATCCTCCGCCCCCTGCTTGTCGGGCGCGAGCCGCGCGTTGCGCAGCGGCATCTCCCAGGTGGTCTTGTGCTCCGTCGCGTAGTCCTTCTGATGCACGACCTCGCGACCGCGCTCGATCATGAGCGTGCGGAGTCCCTTCTCGGTCAGCTCCTTCGCGGCCCATCCTCCGGTGATGCCACTGCCGATGACGATGGCATCGAACTCGGTCTCCTGCGTCCCAGTCATGTCTGCTGTCCGGTGTGAGAGCGTCAGGCCCACGAATGGCCGATGCTGCGATACGGGATGTCGCTACGATACACGCCCATGGGATTCACCTTGAGCTCCTGCGTCGCGCCGGGCTCGGAGGTGTAGTAGCCGAGCAGCGTCAGCTCCTTCATGCGGCGGAAGAACCAGCCACGCTCCACTTCGCGCCGCGCCGCCTCGCCACCTCCGCCATCCGCCGATGGGCGCGTCGGATCGCTCACGGTCGGGCCGGTGCTGCTCTGCCGCGCGAGCGAGTCGCGCATCCGCACGCGCTCGGTGTTGAGCGGCTCCGCCTTCTCCAGCACGCGTTGCGGCGGGTAGGACTCCGCGTCGATGGCCGTGAGCAGCGCGAGCTGCTGCTGCGGCGTCGACTTCATGAAGGGTGTCCCGTTCGTCTTCTGGGCGCGTTCTTCGAGCTGGGCGAGACCGTTGAGGAAGCGGGTGCGCTCCTCGGTCTTGTAGTAATCCGTCAGGATCACGTCGATGAACTTGTGCACTCCGGTCGCGCGCGCACCTGGCGTGTCGGTCGCGGGAATGATGTGCTCGGCCACCGTCGCCACGAGCTCGCTCTGTGACGGAGAGAGAGTTCCAGCGCGCCATCCCGGTGCAGCCGCTCGTGCCCAGGCGTCACTGCGCACGCCGCTGATGCTGGATGCGGCGAGAGTGCCCCCGAGCAGCAGGGCCGTCCGCGCGACCGCCTCTCGGCGGGTGATATCGTTTTCGTGGCTCATCGTCCGTCCCGTCTCAAAGGATGGCGCATCACGGCAGGGGCCGAATCCGCATATTGCGGATCGCGAGCTCGCCGTCGTGATCACCCTGGATTCCGATGTGGCCGCTGGTGAGTCGCCCGTATTTCGGCCACTCCGCGAACTTGCTGGCCTTGACCTTGGCTTCCCAGTCGGGGCTCCCAACCTCGTATTCCACCACCTTCTGTCCGTTGAGCCAGTGCTCCACGCGCGCGCCGCGCGCGACGATCCGAGAACTGTTCCACTGATCGGCGGCCTTCACGACACCGGCCGGCGCGGCGTAGAGCGCGTAGTTGGCGGCAGCCGACGTCAGACGATTCTTTCCATCCGGGGCGTTCGCGTCGTCGAGGAGCTGATATTCCGGCGCTGTGAAGTAGATCTTCTCGAACTCCTCCGAGCCGCGGTAGAACATGCCAGCGTTCCCGCCCTCGTGGATCTTCCACTCCCATTCGAGCTCGAAGTTCGCGAACTGGTCGCGCGTGACGATGTCGTTCGTCGACTTCACCTTCGAGAGCACGCCGTCCTGCACCTTCCACTCGGCGGGCATGGCCTGCTCCTTGTACCCGCGCCACGCGCTCATCGTCGGATCGATGAGCGAGCGCCACTCGCCCTGCGCCGCGCCCGCGGACGCGGATGTCGAGGTCGCGGCGACAGTGGTGGACGACGAAGTCGATCGGCTGTTCGAGCTGGTCGTGCAGCCGAGGAGGACCGTGCCCACGCCGAGCGCAGCGAGCGAGAAGAACGTGTGATGCTTCATGATGACTGGCCTCTTCGAGATGGTTCGGTGCGTGTCCTGGGCGGCCGCGATCGGTTCGTTCCACTGCAAGCTCACGGACGCCATGCGCCTCGCGCGACGGCGGGCCTGAAGCTTCTCAGATCGGGCACCGGCAGCGTGAGCGTCCGCTCCTCCTCCGCGCTGCGATAGGCGGTCATGAGCACCTCCACGACACCGACACCATCGTCGAAGGTGAGCCTCGGTGCTTCCTTGCCGAGAAAAGCGCGGGCGAAGTGACGGTTCTCCGCCTCGTAGCCATACACTACGGGCTCCGCCGGCACGACCGGCATCACTCCCGTCTCGGCGTTCTGCTTTTCCACGAGATCCTCGCCAGCCCGGCCCTGCACCGCGCGCGAGAAGAACACGCGAAGACCGGAATCGAGCGAGTTCCACTGCATCGAGTATTCCGGGCCGAGCAGCTCGGCCGAGAGGCGCAGCCCCGCGCCGACGTAGCTCCACGACGTGCTCGCCTCGCCGAGCACGCGCGCGCCGTCGTCGGTCTCGAACTCGATCGTCAGGCTGGCGAAGTCTTCCGAGGGCCGGCGGGTGTAGTCCACCGCCTCGCCCATCGTCTCACGCAGTTTCTGGGCGTAGGCCGGTCGCGACCATTTGAGGCTGGCGATCTTTCCCGTCACTTTCACCGGCCGCACGCTCGAGAGCGGTTCGCCTGGACGCGTGAGCAGGTGGCGCACGAGTAGCGCGGAGTGGCACATCATGTCGTTGAGCACGCCGCCGCCCTGCAGGTCGCCCTGCCAGAACCACGGGGTGTGCGGTCCGCTGTGCTCCTCGGCCGCCCGCGCGAGATAGGGCCGGCCCGTCGTCGCGGCGCCGCGCGCCCACAGCAGCGCGCGCCCCGTCTCGACGTGCGGCGTGAACAGCTGATCCTCGAGATACGCCGTCTTGAGCCCCACCCGCGCCGCGAGGTCGCGTACGCGGATCGCCTCGTCGAGATTGCGCGCCAGCGGCTTCTCGCAGGCCAGGCCACGCAGCGAGCCGCGCCCCGACTCGATCGCGTGGACGATCTCCTCGACGTTCTCGATGCGTGCGTGATTCGGCCCGCAGATCCAGATCGCGTCGATGTTCGGATCTGCCACCATGTCCGCGATCGATCCGAAGGCGCGACAGTCGCCCACGTCGAGATCCCGCGCGAGCTTCGCCACCTGCTCGGCACTCTCGCGCTTCGGGCTCCACACCCCGCGAACGTCCGCCTCGCGCACCCCCACGAACGACTGCACATGAAAGCGGGTGATGAAGCCCCCGCCGACGAAACCAACGCCGAGCCGACCGTTCATTGACCTTCAGGCTTGATGCGGGTGTCCATGGCGGCGAAGCTGACGCCGAGCTTCTTCATCGCCGACTCGGGGCATCCCTTCCACTCGGGGTTGAAGACGTTGCCCTGGTAGCGAAGGTCTTTCCATCCCATCGCGCTGGAGAAGAACCCGCTGCCGACGAAGTCGCGCATGCGGGAGAAGAACGTGACGCCGTGGCTGAACTCGGGCTTCGCCTTGTCGGGCCATGCGATGTCGTCGAGGATCTGGTTGCGCTGCGCCTGCGAGAGCGACGCGTAGTTCCTGCGGAAGCGCGTGCGCGACTCGGTGTTGAGCCACGCCAGACCGCCGCGAATCGCGACGCGCGAATTCTCGTCCGTCTCCGGCACCGAGAGATGATAGTCGATGTACGCCGGCACTCCCGCGTCGGTCGCGCTGCCCGACCGGCCGTCGCGCGGGATGATGTCGTCGGCGAGCACGCTCACCGTGCGCCACTCCGCGGCAGTGAAGAAGGCGCGCTTCGGCGCGGACTGCGGCGGCGTCCCCTGCCCCTGCGCCGGTGGAAACGGTGCCTCGTGCGTCTGCTTCGGCTGCTGGGCGCCCGACGGTGTCCCCTGCTGCGCGAGGGCCGATCCGCCCATCAGCGCGCCGGCGATCGGCACGCTGCCGATCACCTTGAGCGCGGCGCGGCGCGTCACGGGTTTCGTCGGCTCGGCTCCATCCGCCGCCCTTCCCTCGGCGACCTCAGTTCCGTTCGGAAGCAGCTCCTCGCTCATATCGCCCCCGCCTTGCGCTGCTGCGCGATGTAGTCGGACGTTCGCCACGCGAGCGCGAGGATCGTCCAGGTGGGATTCTTGTCCGCCTGCGTGACGAACGGTCCGCCGTCGGTGACGAAGAGATTCTTGCAGTCATGGGCCTGGCAGTTCGCGTCGAGCACCGACGTCTTCGGATCGTTGCCCATCCGGATGCCGCCGAGCTCGTGAATGATGCGGCCGCCCGCCGCGATGCCGTAGCCCTGCTCCTTCGTCGGCATCGGGTTGTTGGGAGTACCGCCCATCTCCTGAATCAACGCGCGGAAGGTCTGCTGCATGTGCTTCACCTGATTGAGCTCATGATCGGTCCACTCCCAGTGGAAGCGCAGCACGGGAATGCCGAACTTGTCCACCACCTGCGGATCGATCTCGGTGTAGCACTTGTCATTCGGGATCTGCTCACCGCGCCCGGAGAAGTGGATGTTCGCGCCGTAGAAGCGGCGGTAGTCCTCCTTGAGCTTCGCGCCGTAGCCGCCGGCACCGGGATAGCGCTGGATGCCGCCCATGAACCCGTACGCGGGCGGCCCGAGCCCTCCCCCCACCTCGATGTGATAGCCGCGCGGAAAGTCCAGCTTCTTGTTATCCAGCCACCACGGCATGTACACGTGCATGCCACCCACGCCGTCCTCGTTGTGGGGCACGTGGTCGACCATGGCGGGAACGAAGCCGCCAACGTCCGTGCCGGTGGTGTCGGTGATGTACTTGCCGACGACCCCGCTGGAGTTGGCGAGCCCCTGCGGAAAGCGCGAGGACTTGGAGTTGAGCAGCAGCCGCGCTGACTCGAACGCGCTGGCCGCCAGCACCACTGCGCGTGCGGCGACGTGGCGCTCCTCCCCCGATGCCTTGTCGATGTACGTCACGCCCGTCGCGAGCCCGTTGCTTCCGACGGTGACCTCGCGCGCCATCGAGTTGGTGAGCAGCGTGAGCCGCCCCGTCTGCAGCGCAGGGGCGATGAGGACATCGGGGCTCGAGAAGTTCGCCTTCACCGAGCAGCCGCGATTGCACTGCCCGCAATAGTGGCACGCCTGCCGGCCCGGCTTCGGCGCGGTGAGAATCGACAGCCGCGACGGGATGCAGGTGATCTTGAGCCGGTCCGACGCCTGCTTCACCAACAGCTCGTAGCATCGCGGTGCAGGCGGGGGAAGGAACTTCCCGTCCGGCTCGTTGTGGATCCCTTCCTTGCTGCCGAACACGCCGATCAGGTCGTCGACCTTGTCGTAGAACGGCGCGACGTCCTCGTACCCGATCGGCCAGTCGTCACCCAGTCCGTCGCGGGTCTTGCCGCGGAAGTCCTCCGGACCGAACCGAAGCGAGATGCGTCCCCAATGGTTGGTACGCCCACCGAGCATCCGACCTCGCCACCAGTCGAAGCGCGTGCCGGGAGCTTTCGTGTAAGGCTCGCCCTCGATCTCCCAACCGCCGTCGCAGGCGTCGTACTCGCCGAACGGCCGGGTCTTGGTCGCGCGGCCTCGTCGCGGGGTTGCGAACGCGGGCGTGAGCATCTGCGAGTTCTTCGAGGCGTACCACGCCGGTCCCGCCTCCAACATCACGACCCGGGCGCCAGCCTGGGTGAGCGCGTAGGCGGCCATGCCACCTCCCGCGCCCGAGCCGATGATGCAGACGTCGTACGGGGGGGCCTGTCGTCGTGCCAGCATGCTCGTGTCGCTCCGGGGTGAACGCTGGAATTCTTTCGGTTCGACGCCCGTGGAGACGCACGGCGCCGCTGGGCGAGAAGGTGGCGGAGCGCTCACGCGCACGCCAGTGTCCGGGGCGGCAGGGATGCGGTCGATGGCGCAATGCGGAGGCTGATACTGAAGCCATCCACGCTGGCCTTCGGTGTGCATTGCGATTTTGCATGGCCACCGACGACCACGCGGTAGAGCTCGCGAAAGCGCCGAACTCGGGAGACAGACCTCTGACGCGCGAGGAAGAGGAGCGAGCCGCCGCGATCCGGCGGGGAGAGGAACGGGAGCGCGCAAGGGCGGCCGGCGTCATTCACACGAACCACACCGGCGTCGCACGGGCATGGTCCGCAGTCGCCGCGGTGGCCTTCGCTGCGCTCGCCGAGAATGTCCGGGACTATGCGATCTTCCTGATGGACACCACCGGCACGATCATCTTCTGGGGCGAGGGCGCGCGGCTCATGAAGTGGTGGTCCAAGGATCAGGCCGAGGGCGCGCATCTGCGGATGCTGTACCCGCCGGGTGGCTCTCAGGACGGTACCGCCGAGGAGCACCTCGAAGCCGCGATCGAACGCGGCGAGTACACAGGTGAGGGGGAGCGCGTTCGGACCGACGACTCCACCTTCTGGGCGGGCATCACGCTCACTGCACTGCGCGACGACGACGGGAAGCTGCTCGGCTTCGCCAAGGTCACCCGCGATCTCACGGCCCGCCGCGCCGCCGACTCGCTCCTCCAGGCCGCGTCGGTCGAGGCCGAGGCGGCACGCGCCGACGCGGTTGCCGCCAACGCAGCGAAGAGCGGCTTTCTCGCCACGATCAGCCACGAGATTCGCACACCGCTGAACGCGATTCTCGGCTATCACGACCTGCTCGACCTCGAGGTGGACGGGCCGCTGACTCCCGGGCAGCGGAAGCACGTGGAGCGCGCTCGATCGAGCGGACGTCATCTCCTGGCCCTGGTGAGCGAGGTGCTCGATTTCTCGCGGATCGATGCGGAGCGAGAGCCCGTCGCCCGCTCGACCTTCCAGGTGGGCGACGCGGTGCGCGGCGCGCTCGAGCTGGTGACGCCCCAGGCGCGCGCCCGTCGGCTCACCATCGCCGACGCGGTGAGCGGCTACGCGGCCGGTCTCACGGCGTGGGGCGACGAGCAGCGCGTGCGCCAGATTCTGATCAACCTGCTGGCGAACGCGATCAAGTTCACGAACACGCGGGGCGACGTTCCCGGCCGGGTGACGATCAGCGCCGGCGCGGCGAAGGATGCAGCGTCGGACGTGCAGGCGACGGACGAGGGACCGTGGGTGTACATCCGCGTGGAGGACACCGGGCGTGGCATCCGGGCCGACCAGCTGCGCGCCGTCTTCGAGCCGTTCGTGCAGGCCGACATGACGCTCACCCGAGAGCACGGCGGAACGGGGCTCGGGCTCGCGATCAGCCGGCGACTCGCGCGACTCATGGGGGGTGACCTCACCGTGCGGAGCGAGCCGGAGCTCGGCTCGGCGTTCTTCCTCTGGCTCCCCGCCGCGCCGGTGGAATCGCTGAAGTCAGGAGGTCTTCGAGGCCACGGCCCGGGCAGCAGCCAGCACGAGCGCGGCGCGAACGACATGCGCGACACGAGGGTGTCGGTCCGCCCGACGATGCTCGAGACGATCAGCGACGCGATCCTCGCGGAGCTCGAGGACATCATGCGTGGGTTCGTCGAGCGTGTGCGCGTCGATCCCGACACACCGAGCGCGCACGTCGTCGACGAGTACGTGCTCGAGGACCATCTCGCGACGTTCCTGGCGGACATCGCCTCCACGGTCGCATCGGTGCGGCTGGACGACGACAGGCCGCGAGAGCAGGTGCACGACGGCACCGCGATCCAGCGCGTGGTCTCGCAGCGACACGGCGCCCAGCGCGCGCGGATGGGCTGGACCGAGCGTGAGGTGCGCCGTGAGTTCGTGATCCTCGAGGAGGAGCTTTCGTCGGCGATCCACCGCCGGCTGCCGACGATGAATGTGACTCCGACTCCCGAGAGCGCCACAGGCGAGGCGGGACGCGCGATGATCTTCCTGCATCAGGCGCTCAAGATCGCCGAGGGGCTGAGCCTCGAGAGCTTCCGTCTGAATCAGGCACGGGCGGAGGCGCAGCGCTCGGCCGACTGACTCAGTCCTTGTACGGGTCGAACTCCTCCGCGCCAGCCATCACCACGGCGAGCGGCCGAAGCGTGTGGAGGATCTCGATCGTCCCCTGCTGCGCGGCGAGCACCGCGGGGAGTCGGCGATACGCGTGTGGGCTCTCGTCGAGGCCGCCCCCGCGAAGGATCACCCCTTTCTCGCGCATCCACGACTGCATCATTTCGGGGGTGACGAGACCGGGGGAGATCACCCGCCCGGTGCGCCGGTTGCGCTTCCCCGCCGCCGCGGTGCGCGACATGACACGCCCCGCGCCGTGCACCGTGCTGTACAGGCCTTCGCGCTGCGCCTCGCGCACCGCGTCGCTGGCGTTGGCATCCGTCGTACCGCGCACGATCACCGCGTCGTCGCCCATCGAGCCGCCGATGAAACCCTGCTGCCCCGGGAAGGCGGGAGTCGCGCCCTTCCGGATCACCACCACTTCCTCGCCGCCATGGGTCTCCTTCCAGGCGAAGTTGTGGTGGTTGTGCACGAGCGCCATCTCGTTCCCGCCGAGGAGGTCGACGACCTTGCGCGCGACCCACTCGCGGCCGGCGTAGGCGTACTGCCCCGCGAGGTTCATCAAGTGCCAGTAGTCGTGCCCGATCGGAGCCCCCAGATCGAGCAGGACCTCGTGTTCCGGCGCGCGGTCGCCCCACGCTTTCCCCTGCCCCATCGCGAGGAACGCCGACGCAACGGTGTGGCCGAAGCCGCGGCTGCCGAAGTGCACGCCGACCCACAGTGTGCCGCTTTCGTCGACGAAGATGTCGACATAATGATTGCCGCTGCCCACGGTGCCGAGCTGCTGACGCGCCTTGACGCGCAGGGCCTGCCGATGTTTGTCGGGCACCGCATCCCATGCGGCATCCTCGAACAACGGATGATCGACCGGCGCGTCGTCCGCGCGGTTCCGGCGTCCGATGCCGAAGCTCACGGTGTCCGCCACCTCGTCGGCGACGGCTTCGAGAGTGCGGTGCACCTGCTCCGGCGTGCGGCCAAGCGCGCCGAGCGTCACGTCGGTCCGGATCGCGGCGTTGCCGCAGGCGATGTCGAAGCCGACGCCCACCACCGACACCAGCTCGCGATACGCGGCCACTCCCCCGATCGGCATGACGTAACCAACGTGGCCGTCGGCCATCAGCGCCGCGTCGACCGCGCCCTCGCGCACGCGCTGGAACTGCAGGATGGTCTGCTCGTCGTGCTGGCCGAAGATCTTCATGAACAGCGGTGGGGGGTGGGGAGTGGAGGGTAAAGGGTGGCACAGCGTTGCGAGCGTGACGACGAGTCAGAACTCGTGCCCACCAACCCAGCGCCAGGCGGCTACCTCGGTACGCCGCCCTCGGTCGCCTTCTCGTCCTCCCTCGTATTCTCATCTTCGGTCGGCTTGGCGTCCTCCGCTGGTTTCGCCTGCTCCGCTGGCTTCGCCTCCGTCGCCGCCTTCGGCTCCTCGAGGGGGCGCATCGACCAAGACCGCTCTTCGAACAGAAAGGGCCGCCGTTGCGGCGCGATCTGCAGCAGCTCCGCGTTCTGGGCGCCTCGGTCGTAGACGGTCCACACGCGCGCTTCACGAACGTCGGGCGGATTTCGCACCAGACTGAGCCCGTCGTTGTGCGAGGGTGCGTACCGTACGAACACGATCGCGCTGTCGGGCTCGGGGGGCAGCAACGAGAGAAAGGTGTCGTAGTACCCGTGGTCCGTATCAATCTGTGCGCGCACTTGGCGCAGCGTGACGTATGCGGGATACGCCAGCGCCAGGATCAGCGCCACACCAGTGGCGAGTCGTGCGCGCGAGGATGCCTTTCGGTGGGCACCCAGCTCGAGGATCCGCATCACGCCGAGCGCCGACGCGAACGCGAGTACCGGAAGGCCTTCGATGTAGTAGAGCGACCACCGCGCCGGATGCGCGTACAGCAGGTACAACAGCAGCTGCACGCCCACCGCACCGAGCCCGACCCATAGCGCAGTCGGGGCGCCCACGAGTCCGAGCACCGCAACCAGCGCGAGCCCGCCCCGCCAGTCGTACCACATGTCGCGGCCGATCGATCGCGCGCGCGCCAGCACCGTCGACGGGAGCGTGCCGATGGTGTGCCGCCGATGCTCCTCGTAGAAGGAGAGATCGGTCACGCGCTGGTCCCAGGGCAGCGTGGCAGATGGGATGTCGGCGCTGCGCGCCCCGAAGCCCAGCCGGTCGAACGGCACGTAGCGCTGCGTGTACAGCGATAGCGGCGTGGTGAACGGACTACCCGTGCTGCGCCAGCTCCACACCAGCACGACGATTCCCGCCAGCGCCGCGGCCGTCGCGAGCGTGGCGATCTCGCGCCGCGCGAGGCGACGTGCGCCCTCCGACCGTCGACGCGCCACGAGCAGCAGCACCACGCCGACGGAGATCGCCAGCGCCACCGCGGTGAGCGGTCGCGTGATACCGCACAGCGCCAGCGCCGCCGCCGCGATCGCGAGGTCCCGCGCGCGGCCCGAGCTCGACCATCGCGCGACGCCCCACCAGGCCAGGAGCCACATCAGGCTCGAGGGGACCTCGGAGAGATACATCGCGTGGAAGTACTGCACGGGGAACGACGTGCCCCACACGAGCCACGTCAACAACGCCGTCAGGCCATCGGAGAAGCGGCGCGCCAGCATGAACACCAGCGCGCCGCCGAGGGCGTTCATCACCACGACCGGCAGCCCCGGCACATCGAAGCGCACCCCTGGCGCGAGCAGCAGCGACGTGCCCGGCGGATACTTCGACGAGACGGCCGGGACGAGGTTCACGTAGAGCTGCTCGAAGAACTTCGGCAGCGGTGGCGTGGGCGCGGTGAACCGGAGCTTCGAGAACAGCTCCGCCTGGAGGAGATACGCCGACTCGTCGTGCACCACCGCGCTCCGGCTCAACGAGCCCCACACGTACCACGTCGCCAATCCGGTGAGCACGGCGATCACCAGAGGCGCCCACGAACTGTCCAGCACTTGCAGCGTGCGTGCGGCGATGCGGCGCCGTCGTCGCGCCTCGGGCAACTGGCGCGCGATCAGCGCCACCAGCACCACCACGAGCAGCGAAAGCCACGGCGAGAGGCCGAGCATCAATCGTGCGGGCGAGTCAACGCGCGTGCCGCGCGTTCACGACGCCACGCCAAGTCGCCGCAGCGACGCGCGGGCGAGCTCGCGCTGGGGCTGCAGCGCGGGATCCGCTTCCGCCCAGAGCGCGACGAACCGTCGGTACGAGTCGATCGCCGCGGCACGATCGCCGAGCCGCTCCTGAAGCTGTCCGCGCCAGAGCAGCGACCGGGCATACAGCGGCCACGAAGGATCGGCCTGCCCCGCCGGTGAGATCTGGCGCGGCTCGAGCACCGAGTACGCGGCGACGGCGGAACGCAGATCGCCGACTGCCTCGTAGGCATGCGCACGGGCGACCCACCGCGGGATCGCCACGGGAGCACGAGACGCCCGCACCGAGTCGGCCGACGGGAAGCTCTTCATCGCCTCGCGGGCCGCCGTCGTGTCGTGGGCATCCAGCGCCGCGAGCGCATCCAGCTCGCCCATCGCCGGCTGTCCGCGCCACTCGCGCAGCAACGCGAGCGTTCGCGGATCGCGCGACGCGAGATAGGAGACGTACAGCGTCGCCACCGACTGGGCGCGGAGGAAGTCGCCACTTCCCTTGGGCAGCCGCTCGAGGCTCGCGATCGACGCCGCAAGCGCGGGAGCGACCGTCCGGGGCGGAACGCCCGCCGCGATCCGGACGCCCAACGGCCAGAGCCGCGCGCGCGGATCCTCCTTGAGTCCGAGCGCGCCAGGTGGGCGCGCGGCGCGCGCGACGATCGCGGCCAGCGAGTCGACGTCGGCGAAGCTGCCCGTCATCGCCGCGGCGGCGCCCGCGCCGAACAGATACTCGAGCAGGTTGTTCGAGCCCTGCCCCATCAGGGCGCGCATGTCCGGCGCGCGCAGCGCCTGCCGGAGCGAGCGCAGGGCGGTGATGGGGTCGCTCTTCGATTGGGCGTAGACGAGCTGGAACGGCGTCTGGGGACCGTGAGTCTCCGGCCGTGCCATGGATTCGCGCAGCACGATCGCCGCCGAGTCGGCATGGCCCTGGGTGAAGTACAGGATCGCCAGCGATTGGTAGGCCGGCGCCGACGGTGCGGCGGCGATCCACGCGCGCGCATCGCCGACGGCGAGCTCGTACGCGCGACGCTGCGCCGACTTGAGCCGGTCCGAGACGTCCGCCCGCTGGAGTGTCGACGCGTCGAGCAGCCGCAGCGAGTCGCCTTCGAGCAGGAGGCCGGGTACCTGCCCCGCCGCCTGGCGATAGATGTCGATCTTGTGCGCGTAGCCGAGATAATAGGTGGAGTCGAGCGCGAGCGTCCGGCTGAAC
>DATFOL010000446.1:0-8512 GCA_035265545.1 Gemmatimonadaceae bacterium
CCGGGCGCGGTCGCTCCGGTGGCGGCAGGTCATCACGGCATCGACCTGTCGCGGAACAACCTCGCGCGCCAGGTCAGGGAGGCAGCGCAGCGCGACGAGACGCGCTGGACCCCGCCGGTGCTGCGCACGGTGGGCACGGAGGAGCAGGGGATCGCCGAGCTGGCCGACGCGCTGGACCGGCACTTTCACTATCTTGAGACGAGCGGTCAGCTGCGGATTCGCCGCCGAACCCGGCTGCGCGAGCGGGTGGTCGACGTCGTCGAGGAGAAGACGCGTCAGCGGCTGTGGGCCGACCCAGATACGGCCGCCTGGCTCGAGACACGACTGCCCGAGCTGGAGGCCGGAACCGCGACGCCGTTCGAGATCGCCGACGCGCTGCTCGCGCGCAGCGCCGACCTGTTGACCGGGAGGACCACGTGACTTCGACGCGAGAGCTCACCGAGCACGACGCCGGCCGAGAGGACGAGCTGGAGCGCCTGCGCGCCGAGGTCGCCGCATGGCGCCGCGCGTACGAGGCCGGCGCCAAGCGCGAGATCGGCTTCACCAACTCCGCGCGGGAAGTGGAAGCGCTGTACACGGCGCTCGATCTCGCCGATGCCGCCACCACGCGGCTGGGGGCGCCCGGCGCCTACCCGTACACGCGCGGCATTCATCCGACCGGATATCGCGGCAAGCTCTGGACGATGCGGCAGTTCGCCGGCTTCGGCAGCGCGCGCGACACCAACGAGCGGTTCAAGTTCCTGCTCGCGCACGGGCAGACCGGCCTGTCGACTGCGTTCGACTTTCCCACGCTGATGGGCTACGACTCGGACCATCCTCGATCCGAGGGCGAAGTCGGCAAGACGGGCGTCGCCATCTCCAGCCTCGCCGACATGGAGGTGCTGTTCGACGGCATTCCGCTCGACGAAGTCTCGACCTCGATGACAATCAACGGCCCGGCGATCATCATCTGGGCGTTCTACGTCGCGGCGGCGGAACGGCAGGAAGTGGACAGTCGGAAGCTCCGCGGCACGATCCAGAACGACATCCTGAAAGAGTACATGGCGCAGCACGCCTGGTGCTTCCCGATCGCGCCCGCTCTGCGCCTCATCGTCGACTGCTTCGAGTGGGGCGCCAAGCACGCGCCGCTCTGGAACACGATATCCATCTCCGGCTACCACATCCGCGAGGCGGGTTCCACGGCGGCGCAGGAGCTCGCGTTCACGCTCGCGGACGGATTCACGTACGTGGAGCGCGGGATCGCGCGCGGGCTCGACGTCGACGACTTCGCGCCGCGCCTCTCGTTCTTCTGGGACATCCATAACGACTTCTTCGAAGAGATCGCCAAGCTTCGCGCCGCGCGACGCATTTGGGCGCGCCACATGCGCGATCGCTACGGCGCGAAGAGCCCACGCTCCTGGTTGATGCGGTTCCATTCACAGACGGCCGGCGTCACGCTCACCGCGCAGCAGCCGATGAACAACGTCGTGCGCGTCGCCTACCAGGCGCTCGCCGCGGTGCTCGGCGGAACGCAGTCGCTGCACACCAATTCGATGGATGAGACCCTCGCGCTGCCGACCGAGGACGCGGTGCAGGTCGCGCTGCGCACGCAGCAGGTGCTCGCCTACGAGACGGGTGTGCCCAACGTGCTCGATCCGTTGGGAGGCTCCTACTACGTGGAGGCCCTGACCGACCAGCTCGAGGCCGAGGCCGAGGCGCTGTTCACCGAGATCAATGAGATTGGCGGTGTCGTGAGGGGGCTGGAAGACGGCTGGTTCCAGCGCAAGATCGCGCAGTCGGCCGCTCGCCAGCAGTGGGAGATCGAACAGCACCGGCACGTGATCGTCGGCGTGAACGAGTTCGTGACCGATGAGGAAGCGCTCTCGATCCCACTGCTGAGAATCGGCGAGCAGGTGGACCGCGAGCAACGCGAGCGGCTCGCGAAGGTGCGCGCCGAGCGTGATCAGGCACAGTGCGACGCACGCCTCGATCGGCTGCGGGAAGCCGCGCGGGGAACGGAGAACGTGTTCCCATTCATCCTCGATTGCGCGCGCAGCTACTGCACGCTGTTCGAGATTCGCCGCGCGCTCGAGGACGTGTTCGGCGCGTACCGCGAGCCCGTCTTCTTCTGAGTCCGGCCCGCAAGACCGAGGAGTGGTGGGCGTCGTACTTCGACGCCCACTATCTGCTCGAGTACCAGCCAATCTTCGATCTGGCGCGCGATCGGCGAGAGGTGGCGCGGCTCGTCGACCTGCTCGCCCTACCGGCGGGCTCGCGGGTGCTCGACGTGCCCTGCGGACAGGGGCGCCATGCGCATCTCCTCGCGGAAACCGGCTTTCGGGTCGACGGCCTCGACTACTCTGAGCATCTGATCTCGAAGGCCCGTGAACGCGGCACGGGGCCGATCCTGCGGTACACGCGTGGCGACATGCGTCGCCTGCCGGCGCGATGGAGCGGGCGCTTCGACGCGGTGGTGAACCTGTTCACGTCGTTCGGCTTCTTCGCCACGCCGCGGGACGATGCGCGGGTGATTGAGGAATTCTCGCGGGTCCTGCGGCCTGACGGCATCCTCGTGTGGCATGGCGGCAGCCGCGACGGCGTCATGGCCCGATTCCTGTCTCGCGACTGGTGGAAGGCGGACGACGGCACGATGATCGGCCACCGGCGCCGCTTCGACCCGCTGTCCGGCGTCCTCACGATCGACACCGATTGGGAGGGCCGCTCAGGCCGCGGGAGCCGTCAGCACCGAATCCGTCTGTACACCGCGACCCGCCTGGCCGAGCTGTGCCTCGAGGCGGGCCTCGTGGTGGAGGAGGCGTACGACGGATGGAACGACCGACCATTGCGGCGGCGATCGAGCGAGATGGTGCTCGTGGCACGTAAGCGCGAGTTGCCGCGTCGCCGACGCCGCGGCTAGCTTTCCGCCCTGCCGAGCGCCTCCGTCGCGAGATCGACTGCGAGCGACCGCGCAGACGTCCTCTCTCCGGCATTATGCGTCCCATCCGTGTTCTGGTAGCCAAGCCCGGTCTCGATGGTCACGACCGCGGAGCGAAGGTCGTCGCCGCCGCACTACGCGACGCCGGCATGGAAGTGATCTACACCGGGCTGCACCAGACGCCCGAGATGATCGCCACTGCCGCGGTGCAGGAGGACGTGGACGTCGTCGGGCTGTCGATTCTCAGCGGCGCACACATGACGCTCTTTCCACGCGTGCTGGAGCTGCTGCGCGCGGAAGGACGCGGCGACATCCTGATCACGGGCGGGGGGATCATTCCGCGCGAGGACATGGACGCCTTGCAGGCGATGGGCACCGGCAAGCTGTTCGGCCCGGGAACACCGACCTCCGACCTGATCGACTACATCAAGGCGTGGTTCGCCGAGCGCTCGACGCAGGAAGCGTGATCGCCACGTGAGCACCAGTCGACTGCGAGAGCTCAGCAGCGAGCTCCGCGCCCTCGAGGACCGGCTGCGCCAGGGCGGCGGGCCGGACAAGATCGAGCGCCAGCACAAGCAGGGCAAGCTCACGGCGCGCGAGCGGGTCGCTCGGCTCTGTGACGAGGGCGCTCGCTTCATCGAGCTCGGGTTGCTCGTCGCGTATGACCGTTACGACGGGCAGGCACCCGGTGCAGGCGTGGTGACCGGGATCGGCATAGTGCATGGGCGGCCGGCGGTCGTCGTGGCGAACGACGCCACGGTGAAGGCGGGATCGTGGTGGCCCGAGACGATCACCAAGATGCTGCGGGCGCAGGAGGTCGCGATGCGCTGCCGGATCCCCATCGTGTATCTCGTCGACTCGGCCGGAGTGAATCTTCCGTATCAGGGCGGTGTGTTCCCCGGCCAGTACGGTGCGAGCCGCTTGTTCTACTACAACTCGATCATGCGGCGGTACCTGCGGGTGCCGCAGCTCGCCGCGGTGATGGGCCCGTGCATCGCCGGCGGGGCGTATCTGCCCGCGCTCTCGGACCTGATCGTGATGGTGAAGGGAACGTCGTTCATGGGGCTGGGCGGTCCGAACCTCGTGAAAGGTGCGACTGGCCAGACGATCGACGGGGAGACGCTCGGCGGCGCGGTGACGCACACCGAGATCAGCGGCGTCGCACACTACGCCGCCGAGAACGACGACGATTGCCTCCGCATCCTGCGGGAGCTCGTCGCGCAGCTTCCGCCCGAGCGGGATTCCGGCCAGCCGATCACGACGACCACGTCCGCGACGCCACCCGACGCGCTGTACGATCTGCTCCCGGCCGATCACCGCATGTCGTACGACATGCACACCATCCTCGGCGCGATCGTCGACGATGGGGCGCTCGTGGAGTTTCAGGAGCACCTGGCGCGCGAGATGATCTGCGGCGACGCGCGCATCGCCGGCATCGGCGTCGGTGTCATCGCCAACCAGCGCGGCCTGATCAAGGGCCGCCCGGGCGAGAAGCCGAGGTTCGGGGGGATCGTGTACGCCGAAAGCGCCGAGAAGGTCGCGTTCTTCATCGATCGCTGCGACCGGCAGGGAATTCCGCTGCTGTTCGTGCAGGACGTGTCGGGGTTCATGGTCGGGCCCGAGGCCGAGCACCAAGGGATCATCCGTGCGGGCGCGCGGTTCGTGGAGGCAATGGCGACGGCACGCGTCCCGAAGATCGTCCTCACCGTCAATCACGCCTCTGGCGCCGGCTACTACGCCATGGCTGGCCAGGGCTTCGATCCCGATTTCATCTTCTCCTGGCCGACCGGCCGCATGGCGGTGATGGAAGGGGAGAGCGCGGTGCAGGCGGTCCACGGACCGACGATCGAGAAGGCGAAGCAGCGCGGTACTCCGCTCGACGACGAGACCAGGCAATCGATCGAGGAGATGCGCGCCGACTACGAGCATCAGCTCGACGCGCGCTACGCCGCGGCACGCGGCTTCGTCGACGCGATCGTGTATCCCGAGGACACTCGGGAAGTGCTCGCGCTCGCGCTGCGCGCCGCGCGCTCGAACCCCGGACCGCACCTCGGTCCGTTCGTCCTTCCACCCTTTGCGAACGAATGACTCCTACACCCGAACAGTCGCGCGTCGTTCGCGTCGCAGCAGGGCAGGGATTCTGGGGCGACTGGCTCGACGCCCCGCGCCGGCAGGTTGAGGGCGGCCCCGTCGACTACCTGATGCTCGATTATCTCGCCGAAGTCACGATGTCCATTCTGCAGAAGCAGAAGGAGCGTGATCCGGCGATGGGCTACGCGCGCGACTTCATCGGCGCCATGGAATCCGTGCTGCCCGCCGTGGTGGACCGCGGGGTGCGCGTGATCGCCAACGCCGGCGGCGTGAATCCGCTCGCGTGCGCGCAGGCGGTGCTCGAGGTGGCACGTCAGCGTGGCGCGGCCGGTCGGCTCAAGGTCGGCGTCGTGACCGGCGACGATCTGCTTCCGCGCCTCGACGAGCTGATCGCGTCCGGACATCCGCTCGCCAACATGGAGACGGGCGAGCCACTCGACACGGTGCGCGACCGTGTGCTGTCGGCCAACGCGTACATCGGCTCGACGCCAATCGTCGAGGCGCTCGCGCGCGGCGCCAACGTCGTCGTCACGGGGCGCTCGACGGACACTGCGCTCACCATGGCCCCGCTGCGTCACGAGTTCGGCTGGGCTGCCGACGACTGGGACCGACTCGCGGCGGGCATCATCGCGGGGCACATCATCGAGTGCGGCGCACAGTGCTCGGGCGGCAACTGTCTGTATGATTGGCGCAACGTCCCGGACCTCGCGAATGTCGGGTATCCCATCGTCGAAGCTCGGGCCGACGGCACCTTCGTCATCGCGAAGCATCCGGGCACCGGTGGGCGCATCAGCGTCCCTTCGGTCACCGAGCAGCTCGTGTACGAGATGGGCGATCCTCACAGCTACATCACACCCGACGTCGTGGCCGACTTCACGTCGATCCGCCTCACGCCCGACGGCCCGGATCGCGTGCGGGTGTTCGGCATCGTCGGTCGGCCGGCGACCGACAAGCTGAAGGTGTCGATCGCCTATCATGCCGGCTTCAAGGCGGTCGGTTCGCTGGTGTACGCGTGGCCTGACGCGCTGGAGAAGGCGCAGCTCGCCGATCGCGTGCTGCGCGAGCGACTCGACCGCATGGGGCTGCGCTTCAGCCAGCTCCTCACCGAGTTCGTCGGCGTCTCGGCGACCCACGGGCCGCTCACCGCGCCGACCGGTGAGGCACCGGAAGTGCAGTGGCGCATCGGCGTCCGATCGTCCGATCGCAAGTCGGTCGAGCGGTTCACGCGCGAGATCGCTCCGCTGGTGCTCAACGGGCCACCGACCGTCACCGGCTTTGCCGGCGGCCGCCCGAAGGTCGAGGAAATCGTCGCCTACTGGCCCGCCCTCGTGGACAAGTCCGTCGTGCGCACCCAGGTCGAGATTCTGTCATGAAGGTTCGACTGGTCGACATCGCGCACGCTCGCTCCGGCGACAAGGGCGATACCGCCAACGTCGGCGTCATCGCGCTGCGCCCCGAGTGGTACCCGTTCATCGCCGAGTCGCTCACCCTCGATCGCGTCGCGACGCACTTTGCCGGCATGATCGACGGCGGCGTGGAGCGCTTCGAGCTGCCGAACCTCAATGCCCTCAACTTCCTCCTGCACGGTGCGCTCGACGGCGGTGGCACGCTGTCGTTGAAGACGGACGCGCAGGGCAAGGTCTTCTCCACCGCGATGCTTCGCATGGTGCTCGACGTCGACGACGCGCGCGCGCGCGAGCTCGGGCTTCCGAAGGCCGCCCCGGCGTGACACGCGTCCGGCTGTATCGCGACGGAGGGATCGGGCGCATCGTGCTGGCGCGCCCGGAGAAGAAGAACGCGCTCGACCGCCAGATGGCGGACGAGCTGTTCGCCGCGCTCGCTCAGCTCGAGGGCGACGCGACCATTCGAGTCATCCATCTCGCCGCCGAAGGCGAAGACTTCTGCGCAGGCGCCGATCTCGAGGCGCTGGAACGCACCCTCGACGCGGGAAGCGAAGTGCACCGGCAGGACGCGGAGGCGCTGGGCCGCGTCTTCCTCGCGATCCGCGCCTTGATGAAGCCGGTCGTCTGCACGGTGCGTGGTCGTGCGCTCGCCGGCGGCGCGGGTCTCGCCACGGCGTGCGACCTCGTCCTGGCGCATGAGGGCGCCGAGTTCGGCTATCCCGAGGTGCGCGTCGGGTTCGTTCCGGCCATGGTGATGACCATGCTGCGGCGTGCGGTGGGCGAGAAGCACGCGGCGGACCTGGTGCTGACCGGCCGAATCATCAACGCCGAGGAGGCCGAGCGTATCGGCCTGGTCAGCCGCGTCGTCCCCGCCGCGACCTTCGACGACGAGATCGGCGCGACGCTCCAGCAGATCAGCCGAGCGCCCACGACTGCGCTCGCCCTCACCAAGTGGCTGTTCTACAAGCTGGACTCGCTGTCGTTCGACGACGGGATCGCCGCGGGTGTGGTCACCAACGTCGAGGCGCGGTCGACCGAGGACTTCAAGAAGGGCGTGCGGAAATTCACTGAACGGCGGAGTCGCCCGGAGTGATGCGCCTGCTCGTCGCGAGGATGATCTTGACGGGGATCGGCATCGTCGTCTGGGGGTATGGAAACGCGACCTCCCAACCGCGGTTTCTCTACGCGGGTATGGGCATTCTCGCCATCGCGCTGCTCCTGCGTTTCGCGCCGAAGCGCTGGTTCGACGAGCGCTCACGCTGACTCAGCGGACGCGGCGGCCGGACCGCGACGCACTGCAGTTCAGCTCCGTAAAGCATTACATTTCAACAGTTATGACGCGCCATGCCATTCCTGAGCTTCTCGCCCCGGCCGGCTCGCTGGACGCCGTGCGCGCGGCGCTGGCGAACGGCGCGGACGCGGTCTACCTCGGCGCCGAACGGTTCAACGCCCGTGACGAGGGTGCACAGCTCACCCTCGATGAAGTGGGAGAGGCCTGCCGGCTCGCGCACGAGCGCGGCCGTCGCATCTACCTCACGCTGAACATCCTGCTCAAGCCCGCCGAGCTCGGCGACGCGCTGATGTTCCTCGGCGACGCGATCGATCGCGGCGTCGACGCGGCCATCGTGCAGGACGTCGGCCTCGTGCGACTGATCCAGCGCGTCTATCCGGACTTCGAGATGCATGGGTCCACGCAGATGACCGTGCATGATGAGACGGGTGCACGCGTCATGGCCGAGCTCGGGATCGAGCGCGTGGTGCTGGCGCGCGAGAACACGTTGGACGACATCCGCGCGATTCGCTCAGCGGTCCCGGAGCTCGGACTCGAGAGCTTCGTGCACGGCGCGCTGTGCATCTCCTACAGCGGGCAGTGCTACATGTCGGGGATGATCTCCGAGCGGAGCGCGAATCGTGGGTCGTGCGCGCAGTCGTGCCGCAAGGACTACGTGCTCACCGACCTCGCCACCCGCGCGGAGCTCGACCGCGGATATCTCATCTCGGCGAAGGATCTCGCCGCGACGGATCACCTCGCGGACATCGCCGAAGCCGGGATCGGGTGCCTCAAGGTCGAGGGTCGGAAGAAGCGGCCGGAGTACGTCGCGAC
>DATFOL010000447.1:0-2494 GCA_035265545.1 Gemmatimonadaceae bacterium
TAGCGCTCGGCGTTCGCCACGAGCCGCGCATTCTGCTCGGCGGAGAAGAAGTCGTCTTCGCCGAGCTCGCCGCCGCTCGACGCGTACTCGTCGGCGCAGTGTCGCAGCTCGGCGAGCTGCCGCACCACGTCCTCCTCGCAGGACTCGACGATCGCGCGCGAGGCAGCGAACCCGTACGCCTGCGGATCCTCGCTGCCGACGTGCTCGAAGCAGCTATAGCGGTCGCGTGCGCGCCGCGCCGCGCTCGGATCGACATGCTCGAGGTACTGCAGCACCGCGTTGATCGACGCGTGAAGGCTGTACAGGTCGAGCCCGTAGAAGCCGCACCGTGCGTCCGCCTCGCGATCGTCGTTCCAGCGCCGGAGCCAGGCCACGAAGTCGCGCACGACGTCGTTCCGCCACATCCACTGCGGGAAGCGCCGGAAGCCTCCGAGCGCCATGTCGGCATCCGTGTCGGACGACAGCGCGCGCACGTAGCGGTCGACGCGACGCGCGTCCGGCCAATCGCCTTCGATCGTCACGGCGCGAAAGCCGCGAGTCTCGATCAGCCGGCGCGTGACGGCGGCGCGCGTCGCGTAGAACTCGTGCGTCCCATGCGACGCCTCGCCGAGGAGCACGATCCGCGCATCCCCGATCGCGTCGACGATCGCGTCGACGTCGTGCGGATCGGAGCCGTCCGCGGTTCGCAGGCTGCGCGAGAGAAGTGCGAGGCGCCGGGGGTCGGGCATACCTTGAATTGGCGCAGAGAGTGGGCCAGTGCGGATCAAGGCACTGCCGTACTCGGTACGAAGTGCGGATCCCTCGACTCCGCGCTGCGCGCTCTGCTCGGGATGACAGGGCGGCGCGCCGCCCTGTCATCCCGAGCGAGCGAAGCGAGTCGAGGGATCTGCACCCGAAGTGGCTCCCGGCAGAAGATCAGCCTTGCATTCGTGCAGGCAGTCGCGCGGGTCCTGGTACGCGGTACGTCAGTGGTACCAGGTACAGCAGTGCCAGGCTATGGCGCGACTTCATGAAACGTGACGGCCGTCTCTCGCTCCAGCACCCACCTCAGCCCCCACGCGTCCTCGAACAGCAACAGCGGATGTCCCTTGGCGTCGAACAGGAGCATCCGGCCGCGATCGCGCGCGATGCGCTCGATCTCGTCCATCGGGCCCACTACCCAGCGCGGGTGGCGCGCGGAGATGCGCTCGAGGCGGCATGGAGCGCCGTACTCGTGCTCGAGGCGGTGCAGCATCACGTCGAACTGGAGCTGTCCCACCGCGCCGACGATCGGCGTCGGGCTCAGTGTGTCGGTGCCGGAGGTGTAGAACACCTGCGCCGCCCCCTCCTCGGTGAGCTGCCGCAGTCCGGCGTCGAGCTGCTTGCGCTTGAGCGGATCGGCCGCGACGATGCGCGCGAAGTGCTCCGGCGCGAATCGCGGGATCCCCGAGAACTCGAGTCCTTCCTGCTCGGCGAGGGTGTCGCCGATGCGGAGCGTGCCGCGGTCCATCACGCCGATCACGTCGCCGGGCCACGCGTCCTCGATGGCCGACCGCTCGCGCGCGAGGAACTGCTGCGCCGACGACAGCCGCATCGGCTTCCCCGTGCGCACGTGCGTGACCTGCAAGCCCGGCTGGAAGCGGCCCGAGCAGACTCGCACGAACGCCACGCGATCGCGGTGCTTGGGATCCATGTTCGCCTGGATCTTGAACACGAAGCCGCTGAAGCCCGGATCGGCTGGATCGACGAGCCCCGTGGTGGACTCGCGCGCCGTCGGCGGGGGCGCGAGCTCGACGAACTCGCGCAGGAATGGCTCGACGCCGAAGTTGGTCAGCGCGCTGGCGAAGAAGACGGGCGAGAGCGCGCCCGCGAGCACGGCCTCCTGGCTGAATGGATGCCCCGCTGCATCGAGGAGCGCGATGTCGTGCACCAGCCGCTCGTGCGCCTCCTCACCGAGCAGCTCGCGGATCGACGGGTCGTCGAGCGACCCGACGTCGACTTCGGCGCGGGTCGCCCCATGGTCCTCGCCACGCTCGAATCGGTAGATGAGCCGGCGACGCCGGTCGTACACGCCGACGAACGCGCCGTCCGCATGGATCGGCCACGTCACCGGATGACAGTCGAGACCGAGGTCGGCCTCCACGTCGCTGACGAGCTTGAGCGGATCCTCGCCGACGCGGTCGCACTTGTTCACGACGGTGAAGATCGGCATCCGCCGCCGCTTGCAGACGGCGAACAGCTGACGCGTCCGCTCCTCCACGCCCTTGCGGTTGTCGAGCAGCATCACCGCGCTGTCCGCGGCGACGAGCGTGCGATAGGTGTCCTCTGAGAAGTCCTCGTGGCCCGGCGTGTCGAGCAGGTTCACCTGATAACCCTCGTAGGCGAACTGCATCACGCTCGACGTCACCGAGATGCCGCGCTCCTGCTCCATCTGCATCCAGTCGGACGTCGCGTGCCGCTGCTGACGGCGGGCCTTGACCGTGCCGGCAAGATGGATCGCTCCTCCGTAAAGGAG
>DATFOL010000448.1:0-2976 GCA_035265545.1 Gemmatimonadaceae bacterium
CACATCGGCCGCAACACGAAGTCGAACATCGTGAGCAAGGGGATCTCGGCCGGTCGTGGGCAGAACAGCTACCGCGGCCAGGTGAAGGTGATGCCGAAGGCGGTCGGGGCGCGCAACTACACCCAGTGCGACTCGATGCTCGTCGGCAACCAGTGCGGCGCGCACACCTTCCCCTACATCGAGGTCGGCAACAACTCGGCGCAAGTGGAGCACGAGGCGTCGACGTCGAAGATCGGCGAGGATCAGATCTTCTACCTCAAGCAGCGCGGGCTCAGCGCCGAGCAGGCGGTGAGCATGATCGTGAGCGGCTTCTGCAAGGAAGTGTTCAAGGAGCTGCCGATGGAGTTTGCGCTGGAGGCGCAGCAGCTGTTGGGGATCACGCTGGAAGGCTCGGTCGGCTAGGCCGACCGAGCCGTTCGTCGGTTCACGGTTTTTCAGTCATCGGCAGGCACACGCAACTGCCCACGCCGTCGCCGTTCCTGCTCGCTGACGTGTACCGAAGCACTGACAACCGACAAACTTCTTTTTCTTTCGCAATTCATCTCAATGCTCGAAATAACCAACCTCCACGCCTCCGCCGGCGATCGCGAGATCCTTCGCGGGATCGACCTCACCGTGAACGCTGGTGAGGTGCACGCGGTCATGGGACCCAACGGCTCGGGCAAGAGCACGCTCGCGCAGGTGCTCGCCGGGCATCCGGCGTACGAGGTGACGGCGGGAACGGTGACCTACGAAGGGCAGGACCTGCTCGCGATGGACGCCGAGGTGCGCGCCCAGCAGGGCATCTTCCTCGCCTTCCAGTATCCCGTCGAGATCCCGGGCGTGAGCAACGCCTACTTCATGCGCGCCGCCTACAACGAGATCCGGAAGGCGCGCGGCGAGGAGGAGATCGATCCGATCAGCTTCGCCGACCTGATGGACGAGAAGATGCGGCTCGTCGAGATGGATCCGGCCATGCTCTCGCGCTCGGTGAACACCGGATTCTCCGGTGGCGAGAAGAAGCGCAACGAGATCCTGCAGATGGCGGTGCTGGAGCCCAGGCTCGCCGTGCTCGACGAGACGGACTCGGGGCTCGACATCGACGCGCTGCGAATCGTGGCGCACGGCGTGAACTCCCTCAAGCGGGCGGACAACGCGACGATCGTCGTGACGCACTACCAGCGGCTGCTCAACTACATCGTGCCGGACTACGTGCACGTGCTGGCGAACGGTCGGATCGTGCGCTCGGGCGGAAAGGAGCTGGCGCTGGAGCTGGAGGAGAAGGGCTACGACTGGCTGCTCGAGGGAGCGATCGCGTGATCGAATCGTACTTGCGGGCATTCGAGCGTACATCGACACCAGACCAGGCGGGCGCGCCCGATTGGGCGCGGTCGCTCCGACTGTCGGCGATCACGCGCTTCGAGACGCTCGGATTTCCGAGCACGGCAAACGAGGACTGGCACTTCACTTCCGTCGCCCCGATCGCCGAGCGCGAGTTCGACCTGCTCGCGCCACCGAAGCACGGCGTGCAGCGCGAGCAGCTGGCCCCGTTCGCGTTCGGCGCCTCGGACTGGCACACGCTGGTGTTCGTGAACGGCCGGTTCGACGCGGCGCTGTCGAGCCCCGCCGGGCTGCCGGACGGCGTGACGCTCGTGCCGCTCAAGCAGGCGTACGAGGCGCTGCCGCTGCTCGTGGAGCAGTACCTCGGCAAGATCGCCACGTTCGAGGGGCACACGTTCACTGCGCTCAACACGGCGTTCCTGGACGACGGCGCGGTGCTGCACGTGGCGCGCGAGGTGGAGGTGGCGCGGCCCATCCACCTGCTCTTCGTGAGTGACGCGAGCGCGGGAACGGGCACGGCGCAGCCGCACAACCTCATCGTGCTCGACCGCTTCGCCAAGGCGACCGTGATCGAGACCTATGCCGGTCTCGGCAAGGGCGCGTACTTCACGAACGTCGTCACCGAAGCGGTAGTCGGCGACGGAGCGACGCTCACCCACCTCAAGCTGCAGCGCGAGTCGGCCAAGGCCTACCACGTCGGCACGCTGGACGTGCGCCAGGCGCGGGACAGCCATCTGATGTCGTTCAGCTTCGCCACGGGCGCGGCGCTCTCGCGGACGAACATCTACACCGAGCTGCGCGGCGAGGGCTGCGGCGCGACGCTGAACGGGCTCTATCTGGGCGACGGCGAGCAGCACATCGACCACCAGACCCGGATCGAGCACGTCGAGCCGAGCTGCTACAGCCGCGAGCACTACAAGGGGATCCTCGACGGGTCGGCGCACGGGGTGTTCAACGGCAAGGTGTACGTGCACCCGGCGGCGCAGAAGACCGACGGGAAGCAGACGAACAACACCCTGCTCCTCTCGGAGAAGGCGCAGATCGACACGAAGCCGCAGCTCGAGATCTTCGCCGACGACGTGAAGTGCACCCATGGCGCGACGGTTGGCCGCCTGGACGAGACGTCGCTCTTCTACATGAAGAGCCGGGGCATCAACTCGCGCACCGCGCGCGAGCTGCTGACGTACGCCTTCGCCGCCGACGTACTGGAGACGATCGAGCTGGAGCCGGTGCGCGAGGGTCTCGAGGCGGCGACGCTGCGGCGCTACACCGGACAGGGCTGAGCGACGCGTGTCCGATCTCCAGGAGCTCTATCAGTCGATCATCCTCGACCACAACCGCCGTCCGAAGAACTACGGCGCACTCGAGGGCGCGAACCATCGCGCCGAAGGGCGCAACCCGGATTGCGGTGACGAGGTGAAAGTCGAGCTCCTGCTGACGGACGACCGGATCGACGACGTGCGGTTCACCAGCGCGGGATGCGCCGTCTCGCGCGCGGCCGCGTCGATCATGACCCAGAGCGTGAAGGGGAAGTCGCGCGCCGAGGTGGAAGCGCTGTTCGCGCAGTTCCGCGACCTGGTGACGGGCAAGCTTCGTCCCACCGAGCAGGAAGCGCGCGGCCTGGGCGAGCTCGCCGCATTCTCCGGCGTGGCGCGG
>DATFOL010000449.1:0-5700 GCA_035265545.1 Gemmatimonadaceae bacterium
CGGGATCGCGCAGTCGCTCCAGGCACTCGGCGCCGCGGACTACGGGAAGCTGGTGCTCGGCGCGGTCGCGTTCGGGTTGATCGCATACGGCATCTATCAGCTCGCGACGGCGCGGTACCGGCACATGAGGGCTGTTGGTGCGTGAAGGGGTGAGTGGGTTGGTTGGATCGTGAGCTCGTGAGCTGAACGGCCTCGGGACGCTTCTGCCTCCCGAGGCCATTTCTCACCAACCCACGATCCAACCAACCCACTCACCGCCGTTCTCCCACCAACCAACGATCCCACTAACGGCTTCACACACCAACAGCCCTCATGTGCCGGTACCGCGCCGTCGCGAGCTGATAGATGCCGTATGCGATCAACCCGAACGCGACCGCGCCGAGCACCAGCTTCCCGTAGTCCGCGGCGCCGAGTGCCTGGAGCGACTGCGCGATCCCGCCCGCTTCACCCGAGTCGCGCTGCATGCCCGCGCGCAGAAGAAAGACGCCGATCATCGCGAACACCACGGCGCGCGCGGCGATCCCGAACCGGCCGAACCGTACGATCCACTTCGCTTGCGTCGGGCCTGCCTCGGCGAGATCGAGGTGCTTCTTCGCCTTGTCGGAGAAGGCACGATAGACCTGGTAGACGGCGTAGCCGAGCACACCCAAGCCGACGGCGACCACGAGCGCGCGGCCGAAGGGCATGTCGAGCAGACGCGCGGTCCAATGGCGGGCCTGCTCGCCCTGCGAGCCACCCCCACCGCCGTCGCTACCGAGCGCGCGGAGCGCCTGCACACCGAGCGCTCCATAGACGATGCCGCGCGCCGCCTGGGCCGCGCGCACGACGAGCTTGGTCGGCTCGTCGCCCTTCCCTTCGGCGTCCGTGACCGCGGCGACGAGCCGCCACGCCATGTAGCCGAGGAGGCCGATCCCGATCGCGACGAGCGCGATCGTCCCCATGGGCCCGTCATGGATCACACCGAGGGCGCCGCGCGAGTCGGTGGTCGCACCTCCCGAGCCGATCGCGGCTTTCGCCGCGAGCGCGCCGATGACCACGTACACGATGCCTTTCGCCGCGTAGCCCGCGCGGCCGAGCATGACGAGGGCAGGTGACGCCCCTCGGAGGTTGCGATGGTCGTCGGGTTGCGCCCGGATCGGGCGAACGGAGCTGGTCATCGGCCTGGGGGTGCGGGGTCCGCGGGCGATGGAGGCAGCAACCGTGCCTGGGCGAAACAGGAGCGAGCCTGAACGACAGTGACTCGGTGACTCAGTCGACCTTCGCGGCGCTTCGCGCCGCTAGTGACTCGACCGAGTCACCGAGTCACCGCCCTATCCCTGCAAGATCTCCCGAAACAGCCTCACGGCCCTCGGGTCGCCGCTCTGGCCGAGCCAGAAGATCGCCTTCTGGCGGAGCTGTGGGTCCTTGTGCGAGCGGGCGATCTGCAACAGCGGCTCCACGCCCTGCTTGCCGCGCAGTTGCGAGAGCGCGAACACCGCCGCGTCGCGCGTGTCGTCGCGGTCGTCGTCGTCGCCGATCTCGGCGAGGTCCTCGCCATGTCCCGTTACCTTCGCCGCGGCGAAGCGGCCGACCCAGAACATCGCGTCGCGGCGCGTCGAGCGTGCCGCGCGCGACGTGTCCGTCGCGATGGCCAGCAGTCGCCGCCACACGGATGCGCTGTCGGCGAGCACCGCGGCGACGATCGCGCCGTGCGTCGCGCTGGTAGAGGCCGTGTCGGCGAGCGAGAGGAAGAAGCTCGCCGCCTCGGTGCCGCTCACTGCGCCGAGGTCCGTCGCGCGTTCCGAGTGCGACACCGCGGGACCGACGACCACTTTCAGGTCGGTGATGGTGCCGCGTTCCACACGCATGCGCACCCGGGCCGGTCCGGGAACGCAGGGCGCTCGAGTACCGTCGCCCGACCATTCACCGAAGAACGTCCGACGCCCCAGCGAGAAGTAGCGGCGGCCATCGCCGCACACGCCGGGACGCGACGCGTAGCTCAGCTCCACGATGCCATTCTCCGCGCCGCGTACACGCTGAGCCAGCGCCTGAGCCCCACTGCGATCCTGCGCGCAGGCCGTCGCGAGCAGTGCCAGCGCCATCGCGCGAACCGTCGCCCCGCGCATGTCAGCGCACCACCATGTCGGTGATGAGCTTCGTCACGCGGGGATCGTCCTTCTGCGCGAGCCAGAACAATGCCTTCTTCCGCATCTCGCGATCGGGATCATCGCGCGCGATGGAGATCAGCTTCGTCACGGCCGCATCCTCGTTCCGCTGCGACAGCACGAAGACGATGTGCTCGCGAAGCCGCGCGTCCTTGGCGCTTCCATAGAGGGCGGCGATGTCGGCCACGCTCGCGTGCCCCTGCCCCGCCCAGAACACCGCCTTGCGTCGCACCTCCATCGGCGCCGACTCGTCGCGCGCTTTCTCGAGCAGCCAGCGTCCGCCGTCCCACGACTCGCGCTGTGAGACGGAGAACAGCACCTGCTCCTTCAGCTTCTCGCTCGCGACGCGGTCGAACAGCGATCGGAGAAACGTGAAGTCGGCCGACGAGGCGCCTTCTCCCTGGCTGAGGGCGAAGATCGCCGCGCGGCGTACGGCATCCGTCTCGCGCTCGTCACCGGCGACCGTGCGCACCAGCGCGCGTCCTTGCTCCTCGTCGCGCTGGCCTAGCCAGAACACGGCCGCTTTTCGTACGGACTCGGAGCCGCTGCGCGCGAGCGTCATCAGCGCGGGCACGCCCGCTCCGTCGGGGATCATCGAGAGCGCGCCGACCGCCGCGCCCTCCAGACCATCGCCTGGCCCGGGATCGTCCGTCGACGCCCGGTTGCTGCCGTTGGCGCGCGCGAGCTCGGTGAGCGGCGCGACCATCGACGCGTCGCCGAGCGCGCCGGCCCAGTGCACGGCGCGGCGGCGCGTCTCGCGCGAGAGCGTCGTCGTGCGCGCGAGCCGGAGCATGTCGGGCGCGACGTTCGCGCTGTCGGCTATGGCGGCGGCGAGCAGCGAGCGCTGACGAGTGCCCTCGAGCTGCGGCGTGAGCGAGATGAAGTACGCCGCTGCTTCGGGGGCGCTCACGCGACCGAGATCGGTCACGTCGCTCGCGCCACTCGCCCACGTGCCACCGACGCGGGTGCGCACGCTCACCACTTTGCGCTCGCGCACGGTGAGCGCCACGCGCGCCGGTCCGTCGACGCAGCGCATTCCCGACATCGATCCGTACGACTCGACGCGGTCGGAGAAGAACATCGAGCGTCGGATGGAGACGCCCTCACGGCCGTCGCCACAGACGTCCGAGCGCGTCGTGTACGTCAGGCGCACCTCGCCATCAGGCGCGGCGGCCACCCGCCGCGCGATGCTCGATCCAGGTTGCGCACCGAGTGCCGGCGCGAGCGTCATCGCGAGCGCGAGGCTCGCCAGGGTCTTGTGCTGCATGATCGTCACCGCGGACCGTTGATGATGTCGAGCAGGAACTCTCGCGCGCGCGGGTCGTTCGACTGGCCGAGCCAGAAGATCGCCTTCTTCCGCAGCTCCCGGTCGGGATCATTCTTGGCGATCTCCATCAGTCGCGTCCCGGCCGCGCTGTCACGCTTCTCCGAGAGCACCCAGATGAGCTGTTCCTTGAGCTCGCGCTCGTTGAGCTTCGGGTAGAGCGCGCTCAGATCGGCCGTCGAGACGCCGGCCTGACCGGCGCTGAAGATCGCCTGCTTGCGCGTCTCCACCGAGTGCTTCGAGTCCGCCGCGACCGCCATCAGCCACTGGTCGTTCCCCTGGCCGCGCATCTGCGAGAGCGAGAAGAGGATCTTCTGCCGGATCGTCTCGCCGTTGCTGCCTTCCGGTGCGCTGGCGAGCCGGTCGAACAGTCCGCGCAGGAACGTCGCGTTCTCCGGCGAGCGCTGCTGGCCGAGCCAGAACACAGCCTTCTCGCGAAGGTCCTGGGGCGAGCGCGCGTCCTCGGCGATCCGCCGCACCGCCGCATGGCCGCGCTCCGTACGCTGTTGCATCAGGGCGAAGATCGCCTGCTCGCGCAGCTCCTGGCTCATGGTGGGCGTCTCGAGCATCTGCACGAGCGCCTGCGCCGCGCGGTCGGTGTTCACCTGCCCGAGCCAGAACACCGCCTTCTTCCTCACCTCCTGGCTCGGATCGTTGCGCACGACGTCGAGCAGCATGTCCTCGGTCTCGCTCGTGCGCTGCTGCGACACGATCCACACGGCCTTCTCTCGCAGCCCCTCCGAGCACGCGTCGCGTTTGGCCAGGACCACCTTGAGGATCGGCATCGCGCGCTCGGCGTTCATCTGCTGCAGCGCGCTGATCGCCGCGACGCGCTGGTCGTCGTCGTCGTCCCCGCGCGCGCAGGGCTGCTGCGCCACCCTCTTGCTGCGCTCGGTCACGTCCTCCGCCGCGCCGGAGTCACCGCGCCGCGCCAGCTCGCCCTGCACCCGCACGAGCAGCGCGTCGGCATCGCCGCGGGTAGCGGCGCGTGCGTACTGCTTGCGCTGGCGCTCGAGCACCTTGGCCGCTTCGCGCAGCTCGCCGGGCTCGCCGATCCGGTAGAGGGCGTACGCTTGCCAGTAGAGCGCGTCGGCGGCGTACGTCGACTTCGGATAGCGCTCGACGATACGCTCGAAGGTGCCGGCCGCGCGACGGTTGTCGCCACGATTGAGCTGCTCGCGACCGACGCGGTACAGCGAGTCCGCCGGATCGTCCGCCTGCCAGGGAGCCGGGGGACGAGTGGCGAACTCCCGCGCCGTCGCGATGGTGGTGTCGGCAGGCGACGCGCCGCTCGTGGCGGTCAGGGCGCCGGCGGTGCCGGTGGTGGCCATCGTCGCCACCAGAAGGATGTGTCGGAGCATCATTGCTCGTGCCGTATGGTTGAGGGCCGTCGCATCAGGAGGCGGCCAGTCCGGCGGGCACCGCGGAGCGGAGACGCGGCAGCAGATCGCGGTCGCGCATCGCGCGGTCGATCAGCTCGCGCTCGCGCGCTTGCAGTGGGGTGCCCGAAAGTTGAACGATCTGCGCCAGGATCAGCTCGAGATCGGTGAACAGCGTACGCATCTGCGGGTCGCGCCCCGCGGGTGAATCGATGAGGAGCCGCGTGCTCGACAGAACGTCGCGCGCCCAGCGTGCGGCCTGCTGCAACGCCTGCGGATCGCGCGAACCGCTCTCCGCGCCGCGATACGCGGTGAGTAGCGCCTCCGCCTGCACGAGGGTCTGGATGGCGGCCGCGCGATAGAGAGTCTGAACCGTCGAGTCGGGGACGGCGGGCAGCTCGCGTGGCTCGGAGGTGACTCCGCCACGCGGCGTGTTCGACGCAACCATCTTGGGCGCGCGCGATCCGGCGTTCGCCATCTCGCGCGACCGCGGCGTGGGCGATGGCGTCGCCTCGCGTACGGTCGGGGTTGCACCACGGGCGCTACCGCTGCTCACGCTCTCCGGCGGCGTTACCGTGGGCGCCGAAGCGGTGCGCGGCGGCACCATGACTGCCACCCTGGTCGACGTCGCGTCGTCCCGATGGAGGTACTCCCGCTCGATCGCGATACCGAGCACCAACCCCGCAGCGAGCAGCGCGCTCCAGCCCATCACGACAGTGCGCGACCGACGTCGCGGGGCCAGCGGCACCACGTCCGCCTCGCGAACCGGCGCGTTCGTCACCGCCGCTGCCCGCGCAGCCCGCCGCGCCGCCGAGATCTGCGCGAACATCGCGTCGCGCGGCACGCTCCCCTC
>DATFOL010000450.1:0-11843 GCA_035265545.1 Gemmatimonadaceae bacterium
CCGACCAGCGATCCATGGTAGACGAGCGGGAAGCTGATGAACGAGCCGGTGGTGAAGTATTCGTCCCGCAGCAGTGGATGCGATTTGGCTTCCGCGACGTCCTGCACCAGCAGCGGTTGACGCGTCGCGGCCACCTTGCCGGCCACCCCTTCACCGAACTGGATGCGATACCCGGGTGGCACGTTCGGCGCGATGCCGCGAGCGGCGGCGAGATAGAGGGCGTGCTCCTCCGGCGCGTGGAGGAGCAGCGAGCAACGTTGCGCCCCCATGTCGTCGCCGACCAGCGTGAGGAGCCCGCTCACCATCTCGCGCGGGTCGTCCGTCGTCGCGTCGAGGGAGAGCACACGGTCGATGAGATAGAGCGTGCGCGTCTTCTGGCGCAGCGATTCGCTGCGCCGGTGGAGCTCGATGTGCGCCTTCTCGAGTTGCTCGACGGCCGCGGTCACCTGCGCCTCGACCGCCGCCGCGCGACGACCGGCCTGACGCGCATCTTCCAGCGCGTGCGCCGCCTCTCGCTCCAGCGCGACGAGCCGCTCGGGATCCACCTGGGCGAACTGCGGGCCGCTCGCCTTGAGCAGCTGCTGCTCCAGGACCGCGAGCTTGCGCTCGTATTCCCCGTGCACCCGGTGCGTCACGTCTTCCAGGGTGTGGACCGCCTCCTCGCGCGCCTCGCGCTCGAGGAAGCGCAGATAGGCGAGCTCGAACAGCGCCACGGCCGGCGCGAGCCGCTCGGAGGTGCGCGTGCCGAAGAACTTCCGCGTCTCGTACAGCACCACGATCCCCGAGAGCTGGCCCTCGAACCGGAGCCCGCGCAGCGCGAGCCACCCGACGTCGTTGTAGCGCTTCAGCGCGAAGAGCGGGGCGAACTCGTCCGAGTGATCGGCGAAATCGACGAAGGTGGATCCGTTCGACACCGCGATGCGCTCGCGCGTCGGGAGATGGTCGAACGTCGTGTCCAGCCGCGCTCGCGCGACGGTGTCGTTGCTCGCCAGGAGGCGGTCGACGAGCATCTCGCGCCGCGCATCGTAGCGCACCAGCGCGATCTGCGCGAAGCGATCGACTTCGGCCAGCGCATCGGCGAGCGCGAGTAGCGCCGCGTCGACGTCAGGGGCCACGCTGAGCGCGTGGGCGAGCGTGGCGAGAGTGCGTGGTGGCATCCGGCGGGGAGAGGCGTGGCCGCGAGACGCCGCGGCGCGGAAAGTTGTCCGCGGCGCTCCGCCAAAGTCAATCACATCGTGCCGCGTATCGCCTCGCGTACGCGCGAGGCGCACGCGTGCGCAGCACCTCGATTTGCTTGACACACCCCCCCCATCGGGTAGCTTTCGGATCGATGCCGACTCGCATGCTGCTGCTCGTGTTGCACTATGACGGCACGAACTTCAGCGGCTGGCAGCGACAACCCGATCGTCGCACCGTTCAAGGGGTGCTCGAGGCTACGCTCAGCAAGCTCTGCGCGCAGCCCATGACGGCACTGGGATCCGGCCGAACCGACGCCGGTGTCCATGCACGGGGTCAGGCCGTCGGGGTGCGTGTGCCGGAGACGTGGGCACCGTCTGCGATGCGACGCGCGCTGAATGCACTGCTCCCGGACGATCTCTGGGTGGCAGATGCGCAAGCGATGCGAGACGATTTTCACGCGCGGTACAGCGCGACGGCGAGAGCGTACAGTTACTACGTTGGCACGGACGAGGAGGCGGCATCGCCCTTCCGCCGGCACACGGAGTGGGTCGTGCGCCGTCCGCTCGAGTCGGCGGCGCTCTCGGACGCGGCGTCCGCGGTGGTCGGCGACCACTGCTTCCGCGCCTTCGCGGTGCGTGGCACCGCTCCGGCCCACGACGACCATCGCTGCACGGTGCGCCGGGCCGAGTGGCAGAGCCGACCCGGTGGGCTCGTATTCGAGATCGAGGCGAACCGATTCCTCCATCACATGGTACGCTTCCTCGTGGGCACGATGATGGACGCCGCACTCGGTCGGCGTGCTGCGTCGGACATCGAGACGCTGCTGCACGCGGAGGACAACGCCGACGTCTCGCCCCCCGCTCCGGCGCACGCCCTCTTCCTCGACCGGGTCTGCTATCCGGCCGATCTCTATCTTTCCGAGGCATGAAGATCTACCTGGCGACCGCCAGCACCGACGACGTGGCGTGGGGTGCCGCGCATGGCATGCTCGACGGAGTGCTCACCACCCCCGGCCTCATCGCGGACGACGCCGACAGCGACATGCGGACGCATCTCGCCGAGTTGTGCCGCCTCGTTCACGGGCCGATCTTCGCGTCCGTGCACGCGATCGACGCCGCGGGCGCGTATCGCGATGGAAAGGAGCTGGCGAAGGTGTCCGACCAGGTCGTCGTGCAGTTACCGCTGGTCGAGGAGACGCTCGGCGCGATGCGGCGCCTGCAGGCCGACGGGATCCGCGTGTCGGCCACGCAGGTCTTCAACAGCGCGCAGGGAATCATCGCGGCGCGCGCCGGGGCGTCGAGCGTCGTGACGTCCGTCGAGCGTCTGGACGCCGCGGGCCACGACGGCGTCGCGATGGTCGCCGAGCTGCGGAGCGCCTTCGATGCTTCGGACGCCGAATGCGACGTGATCGCCTTCAACGCCGCGACGCCGGCGAGGTTCGGCGCCTGCGCAATCGCGGGCGCGGACGCCGTGGGCATCTCGGCCGACCTCTGTCGCGCACTGCTCGTGCATCCGCTCACCGATCGCGGCATCGACGAGTTCCTCGGCGACGTGGCGCGACTGCGCCGCGCCTGGCCCACCTCCTGATGCGATCCGCCGTCTTGATCCTGCTCGCCACGGCGCTGGCCGCGTGCTCCGACGCTCGCCAGACCTCCGCCGCGCAGGTCACGCGCACCGCCGACGAGGCGCGAGCGTCCGTACCCGCCTCGCGCCGCACCGCCATCACTGAGGCCGTCGCGCGCGTCGCTCCATCCGTCGTCACCGTGCAGACCGAGGTCGTCCAGCGCGTCGCGGCGGATCCGTTCGAATCGCTGTTCGGCGGGCGGTCGGGGACGCAGACGTCGGCCGGACTTGGCACCGGGTTCATCCTCCGCGCGGATGGCGTGATCGTCACCAACGCACACGTCATCGCCGGCGCGACACGCATCTCGGTGATGCTGCGAGACGGAACGATGCATCCCGCCAGGGCGGTCGGCACCGACGAGACCAACGATCTCGCGGTGCTGAAGGTCAACGCGTCGAACCTGCCCGTCGCGCCGCTCGGTGACAGCGACAATCTGCTGGTGGGCGAGTGGGCGATCGCCATCGGCAATCCGTACGGCTTCATGCTCGGCAACTCGGAGCCGAGCGTCACGGCCGGCGTGATCAGCGGCGTGGGTCGCAACCTGGTGGCGCGCGGGGAGGGACCATCGGCGTACTTCGACATGGTGCAGACCGACGCCTCGATCAATCCGGGCAACTCGGGAGGTCCGCTCGTGAGCGCCACGGGCGAAGTGATCGGAGTCAACTCCTCGATCTACTCGACCACCGGCGGCGGGTCGATCGGACTTGGCTTTGCGATCCCGATCAACCGCGCGCGTCGCGTAGCCGATGATCTGCTCGCGCATGGACGGGTGCGCCGGCCATGGATCGGTGTCCGCCTCGACGAGCCGCGAACGGACAATCCGCGCGAGCTGATCGCGCGTGGGGCGACGGTGGCTTCCGTCACGCCAGGCTCTCCCGCCGAGCGCGCCGGGCTGCGGCGTGGCGATGTGATCACTCGAGTGCGCACCCGCACCGTTCGCAACCGGTTCGACTGGGATGCGGCTCTCCTCGATCTCCGCGTCGGCGAGCAGGTGCCTCTCGTCGTTCGCCGCGGAGGGTCGGAGGTGAACCTCACGGTCACCATCGCCGACCTGCCAGAGGTCAGCGCTCCCAAGGTGGAGGTGCTCCGCGAGATGGAGCTCGTGACGCTCACGCCGTCGATTCGGGCCGAGCGCAACATCCGCTCGGCACGCGGAGCGCTGATCTACCGGGCGAGCGACCGCGTCACCGCGGAGCTGGGGATGTCTCCGGGCGACGTGATCGTGCAGATCAACCGCACGCCGGTCACGAGCGCGGAGGACGTGTCCCGCGCGCTCGATTACTATGCGGGTAAAGGTGCGATTCGCGTCTTCTTCGAGCACGAGGGCCAGATCTTCCCAACGGATTTCTTCATCCGATGACATCGCACGACCGCTACTCGTCCCCGCTCGCCGAGCGCTACGCCTCCAAGGCCATGCTCGAGCTGTGGTCGCCGCAGATGCGTCATGGGCTCTGGCGACGCCTCTGGCTGGCGCTCGCCGAGGCCGAGCAGGCGCTTGGCGTGCCGATCCCGGACGAGGCGATCGCGCAGATGCGCGCGCATCTCGACGACGTGGACTTCGAGAAGGTGGCCACTTACGAGCGCCGCTTCCGCCACGACGTGATGGCGCACGTGCACGCGTTCGGCGACGCGGCACCCGCCGCGAAGAAGTTCATCCATCTCGGGGCCACCAGCGCGTACGTCACGGACAACGCCGATCTGATCCTCATGCGACGCGGGCTCGTCCTGCTCCGTGGTCGGGTGCATCGCGTGCTGCGGGCGCTGGCCGCGTTCGCCCGCGAGTGGCGCGCCGAGCCGACGCTCGGCTACACGCATCTCCAGCCTGCCCAGCCGACGACGGTCGGCAAGCGCGCCACGCTGTGGATGCAGGACCTCGTGCTGGACCTCGCCGACCTCGATCATCGCATCGCGACGCTGCCCTGTCGCGGGGTGAAGGGTACTACCGGAACGCAGGCGAGCTTCCTCGAGCTGTTCGAGGGCGACCACGCGCGCGTACGTGAGCTCGATCGCCGTGTCACGGCCGCAATCGAGTTCCATGCCTCGATCCCGGTGAGCGGCCAGACCTACAGCCGCAAGCTCGACGCCCAGGTGCTGAGCGCGGTGAGCGGCATCGCCGCGAGCGCGGCGAAGTTCAGCGCCGACATTCGAATGCTACAGGCGTTCGGCGAGATCGAGGAGCCATTCGAGCGCGACCAGATCGGTTCGTCGGCGATGGCGTACAAGCGGAACCCGATGCGCTCCGAGCGCATTGCGTCGTTGGCTCGCTTCGTCGGCTCGCTCGAGCCGAACGCGAACCAGACCCATGCCGTCCAGTTCTTCGAGCGCACCCTCGACGACAGCGCAAATCGCCGGCTGGCCATCCCCGAGTCGTTCCTCGCGACCGACGCGATCCTCGGGTTGATGGAGAATGTCGCGGCGGGACTCGAGGTGCATCCGGCGCGCATCCGGCGCCGGCTGATCGACGAGCTGCCGTTCATGGCCACGGAGGAGCTCATCGTCCGCGCCGTGCGAGCCGGCGGCGATCGGCAGGAGGCGCACGAGCGGATACGCGGCTACAGCATCGCCGCGGCACGCGCACTGAAGGACGGGGCCGCGCACAACGACCTGCTCGACCGCATCGCCGCCGACGACACATTCGGCATCACCCGGGACGAGCTCGATCGGGCGATGGATCCGCGGCGGTTCGTCGGCCGCGCGCCGGAACAGGTCGACGAGTTCCTGACCGAGGTGGTCGAGCCGTTGCTCGCCGGCACCGGCGCGGACGAGCCGACGCGCGAAGAGGTGCGCGTATGAGCGTGGCCGCTGCGTCGATCCCCGTTCCGCTGCCGCTGCTGCGGCGCGGCAAGGTGCGAGAGGTCTACGAGGTGGACGATGCTCGCCTGCTCCTCGTGGCGAGCGATCGCGTGAGCGCGTTCGACGTGGTGATGAGTGAGCGTGTGCCGCACAAGGGCGCCGTGCTGACCCAGCTCACGGCGTGGTGGCTGCGGGCGTTCGGCGAGCTCGTGGCGCACCACATGCTGAGTGCGGACATCGATCGGATCGTACTCGACGTGCCGACGCTCGCGCCGTGCCGCGATGCGCTCGCCGGCCGCGCGATGCTCTGCGTTCGCACCGAGGTGTTTCCCATCGAGTGCGTCGTCCGAGGCTATCTCACGGGCAGCGCCTGGAAGGAGTATCGCGCCAGCGGGACGCTCGCCGGCGAGCCGTTGCCCACCGGGCTGGTCGAGAGCGATCGATTCGATCCGCCGCGCTTTTCCCCCGCCACGAAGGCGGAGACTGGCCACGACGAGAACATCCCTATCTCCGAGGTCAGGCGTCTGATCGGCGTGGAGGCCGCTAACGCCCTCGAGTCGCTCAGTCGCCTGGTCTACGCACGCGGCCGCGATCTCGCGGCGCCGCGCGGCATCATCATCGCCGATACGAAGTTCGAGTTCGGCCGCGACGCGGCCGGCACGATCCGTCTGATCGACGAGGTGCTCACCCCCGACAGCTCGCGGTTCTGGCCAGCGGACGGCTATGCCCCGGGACGGTCGCAGCCCAGCTTCGACAAGCAGCCATTGCGCGACTACCTCGATGGAGTGCGCCTGGCGGGTCGATGGAACGGCGAGGCCCCGCCGCCGCGGCTCCCTGCCGAGGTGATCGAGGCGACGAGCCGGCGCTATCTGGATGCGTTTCAGCGGATCACCGGAGCGCCCTTGGCGCTTGCCCGATCATGAGCGAAGTCTCGTGAGCATCGCCCGGGATGGATTCACCGTCGTCGCGATCGCCGCGCTGGTCGCCCTCGTGATGTATGCGGCTGCACTCAATCGGCGGTCGTGGGCATTGTGGCTGCTCGCCTTCGCGCTGACCATCGTTGCGCTGTGGATCGCCTACCTGTTCCGCGAGCCCGCGCGCACCGGACCGGGTGGGCAGCAGGTGGCGGCTGCGCAGGCGCTGGGAAAGGTCGTTCGAATCAACGTGACCTACGGCAAGGAAGGCGAGCAGGTGCAACATGGACCGCGGATGGAGCTCCGATGAAGCCGACCCGCCGACCACTCCGGCGCCCGAACATGCGGCGCGCCGTGATCCTCTTTCCGAGCGGACTGACGCTCGGGAACCTGTTCTTCGGGATCTTCGCGATCATCGCTGCGTCCCGAAAGGACTTCGTCGAGGCCGGCGTCTACGTGCTGCTCGGCGGGGCGTGCGATGCGCTCGACGGACAGGTGGCACGCGCCACGAACGCGGGGACGCAGTTCGGCGAGGAGCTCGACTCACTCGTCGACGCGATCACCTTCGGGCTCGCGCCCGGGCTGATCATGTACTTCGCGGTGTTCAACCAGGACAGCTGGGACTGGCTCTCCGTCTTCTTCTTCTCCGCGTGCGCGGTGATGCGGCTCGCCCGCTTCAACATCGAGCAGGCGGGAACGGCCAAGACGTACTTCCAGGGGCTTCCCAGCCCCGCGGCTGGTATCACGCTCGCGTCGTACTATTGGTTCAGCCAGTCCTGGCTGTACAACTACGGAGCGATCGCCAACCTGAAGTGGCACGTGTTGCTCCGCTTCCTGATGTTGGCGCTGGCGTTCCTCATGATCAGCAACATCCCGTACCCGGTGTTCCCGCGCACGGGATTCCGCAGCCTGCGCGCGATCGGCGCCAGCCTGCTGCTCCTGGGGTCGATGGCGCTCCTCGCTACGCGCCGCCTCGAGTTCTTCTTCCCCGCGGCGCTCTGCTATGTCGCGTGGGGCCCGATCCGTTGGGTGTTCTCGGGTCTATTCGAGCGTCGACAGCCGACGATTCCGTACGACTTGTCCGAGGGTGAAGACGACGAGGACGAAGACGAGGCGGACGCGTTCGGTCCGATGGACTCACAAGTCCATGCGAACAGGCAGTCTGAGCGCACGCCGCGCGTGCCCCGTGCAGAGCGCGAGCGCGGCCGTCGCGAGCGGGTCGAGAAGACGGTCGCAAGCTCGCGGAGCGAGCGATCGTCACGCACGGAACGTACGGAGAGCGCATCACCGACGAAGGCCGAGCGCGACGAGGGGCGTGAGCGGGTGACGAACGCTGAACGACCCGCACGTACCGAGCGCACGGAGGCGGAACGCGCCGCGCGCCGAGAGAAGCGTGAGAAGCGAGACAAGCGACGCGAGCGCGAGGTTCGCTCGACCTCGGCAGGCAGCGAGTCGCAGCCCGAGAGTGGAGTGGGCGCGATCACGCTCGGCGCTCCCCCAACGGAGGTCACGACGACCGCTCCGGTGCTGAGCGTCGTTCGCACCGATGGTGAGGTCACTCCCGCAGCGGAGACGACCGAGCGTGTCGGCGCGGAGGGAACGCCGACTCGCAAGCGCAAGCGCCGCCGCCGGCGTGGCCAGCGGGATCGCCTTGCGGTCGACGGGGGCGATGCCACGGATGCTGCAGACGCTGGCGACGCCGGTGACGCGGGTGACTTCGGCGATGACGAAGGCAGCGACGCTGGCGGTGACACAGGCGAGTTGCGCGCCGAGCGCGCTGCACCGGGTGAGCCGCGGTCTCCGTACTCCGCACCTCCCCCCGCGTCGCTCACCACATCCGAGCCGTCAGCGCCACCACCGCCTCCAGCCGCTGCTCCCAGCGCGGCGCCTCCGGCCGCCGCTCCCATTGCAGGGCCTCCGGCCGCCGCACCGAGCAATCCATCACCTTCCGCCGATCACAGCGAATGAGCCGCTATCGCGTCGCCGTTCAGGTCGTCCCGCGCCGTGGGCTACTCGATCCCCAGGGCAAAGCCGTCGCCGATGCGCTGCACACACTGGGCTTCGGCGGCGTCGCCGCCGTGCACGTCGGCCGGCATCTCGTCCTCGACGTGGATGCCGCGGACGCGGAGGCCGCGCGTCTCGCGACGCGCGAGATGTGCGAGCGCCTGCTGGCCAACCCTGTGACGGAGGACTTCGAGATCGCCGAGGTCACTCCATCATGAAGTTCGGAATCGTCACGTTCCCCGGCTCGAACGGCGACTACGATGCGTTCCAGTCCGTCGTCGAGGCGCTTGGCGAGCAGGCGGTCTACCTCTGGCACAAAGAGCACGACCTGCAAGGAAGCGACGTCATCATCCTCCCGGGCGGGTTCAGCTACGGTGACTACCTCCGCGCCGGCGCGATCGCACGGTTCAGCCCGATCATGCGGGAGGTGGTGAAGCACGCGGAGAGCGGCGCTCCGGTGGTCGGCTTCTGCAATGGATTCCAGATCGCGTGCGAAGCCGGCCTCCTTCCCGGCGCCCTGCTCCGAAACGCGTCGCTCAAGTTCGTCTGTGCACCGATCCACCTGCGAGTGGAGACGAACGAGACGCTATTCACCTCCCGGTACGAACCGGGGGAGCAGATCGTGCTGCCGATCGCGCACGGCGACGGCCGCTACAGTGCCGATCAGGACACGCTCGATCGACTGGAGGGCGAGGGACAGGTCGTCTTCCGCTACGCGCCGAACAAGCTGGAGGCGGAGGAAGCGTACAACCCGAACGGCTCGATGCGCGACATCGCGGGTATTGTAAATGAGGCCGGCAACGTGCTCGGCATGATGCCGCACCCCGAACGTGCCGTCGATCCGCTCCTCGGATCCGCCGACGGGCTTCGTCTCTTTGAATCCATCCTCCAACGCGTCGCCGTCTGACGAGGAGCGCGTCATGCGCCTGCTGCTCACACTATCCTTCATCACCTGGGCTTCCGTGCTCCCGGCCCAGGGCACTGGCACCATCTCGCCCGGAATGTCGCGCGCCAAGGTGGTTGCCGCCCTCGGCGCGCCGACCACCGAGCGCACCGTCGGCGAGTTCCGGTATCTCTTCTACTCGAATGCCTGCGGCAAGCGGTGCGGCATGAACGACCTCGTCGTGCTCAAGGACGATGGCGTCGTCGACGCGATCTTCCGCTCGTCGACGCGCCGCTACACCGGCACGAGCAGCTCTCCAGCGCCGATCTCGGCAAAGGAAGCCGCCGACCGCGCACCGTCATCGGGAGCGGCAAAGGCCTCGACAACCACTCGGATGAAGCCGCCGGCCGAGGCGAACGACGCCCGCCCCTCGATCCCGGTCGAGCGGCCCACGCTCGGTCCTGCTCCCACCACTCAGCCCGCCACTCGGACTCCGTGACCGTCGCTGCCCGCCCCGGTGATCCCCAGATCACTCCCGCGCTCGTCGCCGAGCATGGCCTCACGCCCGGCGAGTACGACCGTCTCGTTGCCATGCTCGAACGCGAGCCGACGTTCACCGAGCTCGGGATCGTCAGCGCACTGTGGAGTGAGCACTGCTCGTACAAGCACTCGCGTCCCCTGCTCCGCACCCTTCCAACGAAGGCTCCGTACGTGCTGCAGGGGCCGGGTGAGAACGCCGGGGTGATCGCCATCGGTGACGGCATGGCCGTCGCCTTCAAGATCGAGTCGCACAATCATCCGTCGGCCGTCGAGCCGTATCAGGGCGCGGCGACCGGCGTGGGCGGGATCCTCCGCGACGTGTTCACGATGGGCGCTCGCCCGATCGCGCTCCTCAACTCACTTCGCTTCGGCACCCTCGACTCCGCACGCGTGCGATATCTGTTCGCCGGCGTCGTGAAGGGGATCGGCGACTACGGAAACTGCGTCGGGATTCCGACGGTGGCGGGCGAGGTGATGTTCGATCCCGCCTACGAAGGCAATCCGCTCGTCAACGCGATGTGCGTCGGTCTGCTTCGCGAGGACGAGCTGATGCTCGCCGTCGCGCAGGGCGTGGGGAATCCGATCATCGCCGTCGGCGCGCGCACCGGACGCGATGGCATTCACGGCGCGTCGTTCGCGTCAGAGGATCTCTCCGAGGCGAGCGACGCGAAGCGTCCGCGTGTCCAGGTCGGCGATCCGTTCACCGAGAAGCTGCTGCTCGAGGCGTCGCTCGAGCTGATCCGGAGCGGGCACATCGTCGCGATTCAGGACATGGGCGCCGCGGGCCTCACCTCGTCTTCGGCGGAGATGGCCGCACGGGGCGACGTCGGCGTCACGATCGATACGTCGCTCGTTCCGGCGCGCGAGTCGGGGATGACACCGTACGAGCTGCTGCTCAGCGAATCGCAGGAGCGGATGCTCGTGGTGGCCCACAAGGGCCACGAGGACGATGTGCGCGCCATTCTGGAGAAGTGGGATCTCACGGCGGCGGTGATCGGCGAGGTGATCGCCGAGCCAGTGTATCGGGTCACCGAAGGGGATCGCGTGGTCGCCGAGTTCCCCGGCATCCGGCTCGTCACCGATTGTCCGACCTACGAGCCCGAGGCGCGCGAGAGCGACGAGATCCGGCGTCGTCGGGAGCGCGACGTGCACGCGATCCCCGAGCGCCCCGAAGAGGCCGAGCCCTGTTGGACGCTCGAGCGGTTGCTCGGCTCGCCCACCATCGCGAGCAAGCGCTGGGTCTTTCAGCAGTACGACCACACCGTGCGAACGGGGACGGTCGTCGGTCCGGGCGGCGACGCCGCCGTCGTACGCATTCGCGGCACCGACCGCGCCATCGCCCTCAAGACGGACTGCAACGGGCGATACGCCTATCTCGATCCCCGCGAAGGCGCGCGCATCGCCGTCGCCGAGGCCGCGCGCAACGTTGCGTGTGCCGGTGGACGACCGATGGCGATCACGAACAACCTCAATTTCGGCAACCCGAAGCGGCCCGAGGTCTACTTCCAGCTCCGCGAGGCCGTGGCGGGAATGAAGGAAGCGTGCGAGGTGCTCGGCACCCCCGTCACCGGAGGCAACGTCTCGCTCTATAACGAGAATCCGACGGGCGCGGTCTATCCCACGCCGGTCATCGGCATGGTCGGCCTGGTGGATTCTCTGGCGCACGTCACGCGCTCGACCTTCACCACCCCGGGCGATGCGATCGTCCTCCTCGGCGAGAACACCGACGAGCTGGGTGGAAGCGAATACCTCGCCCGCGTGCACGACGTCGTGGCCGGACGCCCGCCCCGGTGTGATCTGGCACGCGAGCGCGCGGTGATCGCGACACTGCTCGACGCGATCCGCAGTGGCGCGGTGCGCTCAGCGCACGACTGCGCGGAGGGCGGCCTCGCCGTGGCGCTCGCGG
>DATFOL010000451.1:0-4229 GCA_035265545.1 Gemmatimonadaceae bacterium
CCTGCGATCGTCGGTCGGCGGTCTGCTCTACGGGTGTGACATCTGCCAGGACGTGTGCCCGTATAACCGTAAGTTCGCGTCCGAGCTGTCCGAGCCTGCGTTCGCCCCTCGCCCAGCGCTCGCAGACAAGGACGCGCGGACGCTGGCCCGTGAGCTGTTATCGATGTCGCAGGCCGAGTTCTCCGTCGCCTTCAAGGGTTCGCCGATGAAGCGCGCCAAGCGGCGCGGGCTCGCCCGCAATGCGGCCGTGGCGTTAGGCAACGTGGGCACCGAGGGGGACGTGCCAGCGCTCGCGTCCGCGCTCTCGCACGACGAGCCGCTCGCGCGAGCGCACGCTGCCTGGGCGCTCGGCCGGGTCGGATCTGCCGCCGCCGCAGACGCCTTGCGTGTACGCTTACGCGACGAGCCGGATGACGCGGTGCTCTCGGAGTTGCGTGCGGCGCTCTCTGCGCTCGAGGGCTGACCGCCTCCGAGCTGGAAGTGCACGGGCGCGTTCGGCGCCGTCCGCAGCGTGACGACCGCGGTCTTGTAGTTCGCCTTCGCCTTCCCCGGCACCGGCTCGACGACGATCAGAACGTCCAGGACCCAGTAGTCGAAAAGGATCTTGCGTTCCTCGTGGCCGAGCCGGTGCCGTGCGGAGGCGATGTTGCGCGTCTCGTGGATGATCGCCGATAGGCGCTCCACGCGTTCGCGCGCGATGCCGCGAAGCGCTGCGCTTCCGTCAGCTCAGCCTTGGCCCTCTGCACCGCCACCTTCGCCGCCTTCAGCCCCTTGACGAGCGCATCGTCGCTCTGGTCGTCCTCGTCCGACCCGCCGGCCACCTCGGCGGCAAGGCGGGCGAGGCCCTTGTACTTGCGCTCCCGCTCGGCAACCTCGCGCTCCGCAACCAAGACTGCCTCGTCAGCCGACGCGCGGAAGCTGTCGCGCTCGAGCATCATATCGCGCACCTCGTCTTCGATCTGACGGCATTTCTGGCGCTCCCCTGAATCCCGCATTACCGCCCACGTTGGTTCGGCGCGAGGCGCGAAAGGGCGTGCGCGAGGTGCGGACCGGGCCACCGACAGCCGGCTGCCCTGTCCTAACCCGTTGACCTCCTCGGAGTTCGGCTGCCGGATCCCAGCGGGATCTCAAAACGGGTATACCGACACATCTCCCAACACATGTCCCGCCGGATCGCATACGCGGTCCACCTGCCGGCTCCGTTCCGTCCGTGTGTGCCGCTCGTTGCTGATACGCTCCCCGCGTCGTACCAGCGCGAGCCGCGGGGCGGACGCGCACCAACGACTGTATCGGCTGCGGACGTGCGATTCCGCGCCATTGCGGAGCCCCGCGACTAGACGCATCCTCGGCATCCACGGACCATGCGTCGACGCCGACGTGCCGTCCGCTCAGCCCTCGAAGCTCGACGTGAGGAGGTCCTGCCATGCGTGCCCTGGCTACCGTGCGCGTCGTCTCGACGTTCGCGCTCCTCGTGTCGGTCGGAAGCGCGGCAGGTGGGGGAGGCGCGCACCAGACGCTGCCGACAGCGGCGCCTAACGCGAACGGAGCGGCCGCCGGCGCATTGCGGGGCGGCGTGCTCGCCGTGACGCTCGAGGCGCGGCTCGCCATGTGGCACCCCGACGGCGACTCGCTCCCTGGCATCCCCATCGAGGCGTTCGGCGAGCCGGGACGCGCGCCGCAGGTCCCCGGGCCGCTGATCCGCGTACCGCGCGGGACCGACGTCCGCGCCACCGTGCGGAACGCGCTCGGGCGCGACACGCTCACGTTCTTCTTCCCGAGTCTGACGGAGCGTGCCGCCCGACCCTCCACGGAGCCGGCGCCGCTCGACTCGCTCGTGATCCCGCCCGGCGGCGTGCGCACGGTGCGACTGCGCGCTGGGCGGGCCGGCACCTATCTCTACCGTGCGACGACGAGCACCCCGTTGGCGCGCAAGCTCCGCGTCGGCGGGCTCCTCGCCGGTGCGGTCGTCGTCGACTCGGCCGCGCGTGTCGGCGGCCCACCGCGTGATCGCATCTTCGTGATCACTGGCGCCTCCGACTCGGCCGAGGCCGTATTCGGCCTCCCGATCATGAGCCGGACCGTGTACGCCATCAACGGGCGCGCGTGGCCGCACACCGAACGCGTCGCGGCCACCGTCGGGGACACGGCGCGGTGGCACGTCCTCAATGCCACGAACGACGTGCACCCGATGCACCTGCACGGGTTCTACTTTCGCGTCGACGCGAACGACAGTGCCGACGTCGCCGGCAGCGCGCAGTCCGCGCCCGGTCGCATGGCCGTCACCGAACGGGTCGCGCCGTTCGCCACGATGCTGATGACGTGGACGCCGGAGCGGGCGGGCAACTGGCTCTTCCACTGTCATCACCCGCTGCACCTCGTTCCGCACGGCGCGCTCGGCGAGCCTGGTCCTTCCGGTGCACCGAGACGCATCGCACCCGCGTTCGATGTCGCGGGGGAACAGCCGCATGCCGCGCATGGACCGCACGCGCTGACGGGCATGGCGGGCATCGTGCTTGGCGTGAACGTGCAGCCCCGTCGGGGACAACGGTTTGCCACCCCCGCGAGCCCCCAGCGACAGCTGCGACTGGTCGCGGTGCGCGATACGGGCTTTCCGTCCACCGCGCCGTCCATGCGCTATCTGCTGGATGGGACGGTCACTGGCACATCGCCGCTGGAAGGTCGTGGCGGCGTGAGTCCACCGCTCTATCTCACGCGTGGTGAACCCGTCTCGATCACCGTCGTCAACCGGCTGCCCGAGCCGACCGCCGTGCACTGGCACGGCATCGAGCTCGAGAGCTACTACGACGGCGTCGCCGGCTTTGGCGGACTCGGAAAGCGGATCTCGCCGATCATCGCGCCGCTCGACTCGTTCGAGGCGCGCTTCACGCCGCCGCGCGCGGGGACGTTCATCTACCACTCGCACGTCGATGAGCCGCGGCAGCACCGCGCCGGGCTGGTCGGCGCGCTGATCGTGGTGGACCCGGCCCGCCCGGACACGAGCGACGACCGCATCTTCGTGCTCAAGTCGGCACGTCAGTTTCCGACCGGACCGACCACGTTGGAGGTCAACGGCAGCTCTCGTCCGGATACGGTTCGCCTGCGCGTCGGGCAACGATATCGACTGCGCTTCCTGGACGTGACCACGGTGGTCACGAGCGCGTCCGTCACACTCACTGCGCGGCCCGACAGTGCCTTTGCCACGCGGTCCGAGACGATGCTCGCGGAATGGCGCCCGCTCGCGAAGGACGGCGCCGACCTTCCGGCGCAAGCCCGCGCGCCGCGCGCCGCGAGACAGGTGATGGGCATGGGCGAGACGTACGACTTCGAGTTCACGCCAGGAAGCGCGGGCACGATGCACGTCGAGGTACGGGTGGCGGCACCGATAGGCCCCTTGCGTTTGCTCGTGCGGGTGCCGGTTCGGGTGGAGTGAGACGCATGGCGCGCCGCTGCGCGCTTCGCGCGTCGCTCAGCGCCCGCCGGTGGCCGCGAGCAGTTCGCGCACCCAGCCGTGCACGACGACCACCTGCCGGCCGCCGCCGGCGGGCTCCAGCATCAGGAGCTGCGCGCCGTCCGGGGCGACGTCGTAGTTCGGGTGCGACACGGAGTGCTCGTAGTCCTCTTCGAGCACCGTCGCGCGACCGGATCGGTGTCGTGCCGCCGCCGACCGAGATCTGCGTGCGCTCGCCCGCGCCGGGGCGGGGCTGATCATCGCTTGGGCGAACCGGGTCCGCGACGACCTCGCGCGCGGTGACCCGGTGCCCGTCCTGGAGTCGTTCTGCCCGTCGTTCCCGGGCTGCTACCTCTTCCATCCCCAGCGTCGGCATGCGCCGCCGGCGCTCCGCGCCCTGCTCGACTACCTCCGTCGAGAGAGGCAGCTGTCTCCGCCGCCGACGGCCGAAAAGGGATGGCGCGCGCGCGGCGCAGAGGACGGCTCGCCACGCCGTGGCGAGCCGAGGAAACGCAGCTGCCGTCCCGGCGCAGCGTGCAGGCCACTGGGCTTCCGCCGGCTAAGTTCTTGACTGACTTAGAGTTCTCGTGCCGGTGCCGAGCGGGATCTCGAAACGGGTTTGTCGGCAGACCTCCCAGACCTGCTTCCGGGTGCAGCACCTTCACGGCGACCTTGCGGCGGTGCTTCCGGTCCGCGGCCAGATACACCGTGGCCATCCCGCCGCGCCCGAGCTCGCGCTCGATGCGGTAGGTGCCGCCGAGACTGGCCTGCAACTGCTCAC
>DATFOL010000452.1:0-3132 GCA_035265545.1 Gemmatimonadaceae bacterium
GACTGCCGCTCCGGCTATATTCAGGCAAGCCCTAGCCTCCTGAATCTGTGTCGAGCGAAACCACACCCCGCAACAACTTCATCCGCGAGCTCGTCGAAGACGACGTCGCCACCGGCCGCTTCGGGCGCCCGGTCACGACGCGATTTCCGCCCGAGCCGAACGGCTTCCTGCACATCGGTCACGCGAAGTCCATCTGCCTGAACTTCGGACTCGCGGAGGATTTCGATGGCCGCTGCAATCTTCGCCTCGATGATACGAACCCGTTCACCGAGGACATGAAGTACGTCGAGGCCATCAAGAATGACGTTCAGTGGCTCGGTTTCACGTGGGCGGAAGAGCGGTACGCCAGCGACTACTTCGACGAGCTGTATGAGATCGCCGAGGCACTGGTGAAGGCGGGGAAGGCCTACGTCGACTCGCAGAATGAGGAGGAGATTCGCGAGAACCGCGGTACGGTGATGGAGCCCGGGAAGCCCGGTCCGTATCGCGATCGCACGCCAGAGGAGAACCTGGACCTGCTGCGCCGGATGAAGGCGGGCGAGTTCCCCGACGGCGCGCATGTGCTGCGCGCGAAGATCGACCTCGCGCATCCCAACATGATCATGCGCGATCCCCTGCTGCTTCGAATACGTCATGCATCGCATTACCGGCTCGGCGACGCGTGGAGCATCTATCCGCTCTACGACTTCGCGCATGGGCTGAGCGACGCCATCGAAGGCGTCACCCGCTCGCTCTGCACGCTCGAGTTCAAGGACAATCGCGACATCTACGAATGGCTCGTGAGCCAGGCTGGCTTCGTGAAGCCACCCACGCAGATCGAGTTCGCGCGCCTCGAGCTGGAGTACACCGTGGTGAGCAAGCGGAAGCTGCTTCGCCTGGTGAATGAGGGACATGTGAGCGGATGGGACGACCCGCGCATGCCGACCCTTGCCGGGCTCCGCCGGCGCGGCGTGACGCCCGAGGCCATTCGTGCCTTCTGCGATTCCATCGGTGTCGCACGAAAGCCGGCGCGCACCGAGCTCGCGACGTTCGAGCACGCCGTGCGCAACGACCTCAACATGCGTGTACCGCGCGTGATGTGCGTCGTGGATCCCATCAAGGTCGTGCTCACCAATTATCCGGAAGGACAGATCGAGGAGCTCGACGCATCGTACTACCCGCACGACGTTCCGCTCACCGGCTCCCGCAAGGTGCCGTTCTCGCGCGAGCTCTGGATCGAGCGCGAGGACTTCATGGAGGATCCACCAAAGAAGTTCTTCCGTCTCGCGCCCGGCCGCGAAGTGCGCCTCCGCTACGGGTTCTTCATCACGTGCCAGGAGGTGGTGAAGAACGACGCGGGGGAGATCGTCGAAGTGCGCTGCACCTATGATCCCGCGACCCGTGGAGGCGACGCCCCGGATGGCAGGAAGGTCCAGGGCACCATCCACTGGGTGTCCGCGGCGCGCGGCGTGACGTGCGAGGTGCGGCTCTACGACAAGCTCTTCACGGTACCGGACCCCGAGGGACAGGGTGAGGACGTGGACTTCACCACGTTCGTGAATCCGGACTCGCTCCGCGTGATGTCGAACGCGAAGGTAGAGCCCAGTGTGCTCGGTGATGCACCGGATGCGCGCTACCAGTTCGAGCGGACGGGCTATTTCGTGAAGGACGTCGCCGATTGGAGCGACGAGCGTCCGGTATTCAATCGCACCGTGACGCTGCGCGACAGCTGGGCGAAGGTGAAGGGCGCCTAGCGGCGCCCGTCACCTTGCCCTCACTTCCCGGCGCCCACCTCGAACATCGACTTCGGCGTCTGACCCTTCAGGAAGGGCTCGATCAGCGCGAGGAGAAGATCCGACTGCGTGATGACCGCCGTGTGTGAGGTCGCCGGCAGGACGGCGAGGCGCGACGCGGGAAGCGGCTTGCCCATGTCACCGAACGCGCCGCCGCCGAGCAGCCGGAACAGCTTGACCGTGTGCTCCAGCGTCGCGACGTCGGCGTCGCCGCTGATGATGAGCACCGGTGTCTTGAGCGCCTTCACCTCCGCTTCCCACGCCATCGGCTCCTTCTCGAGCGCGATGAGCTTCCTCGCCAGCTCGCGAAACCCGTTGGGATTGGGGGCGAGCTTGCGATACTCGGCCGGCAGCGGCGTGGCGTCGAGCATCTCGGGGGTCATGGTCGGGATCATCGTCTTGAACTCCGGCTGCCAACCCTCCACGTCGTACGCGCCCGACGCCAGGACGAGCTTGTTCACCTTCGCTGGCTGACGGAAGGCGAGCTGCAGTCCTGCGATCGATCCCATCGAGTAGCCGAAGATGTCCGCCTTCGCGAGGCCCACCGCGTCCATGAACTTCGCGACGTCGTCCGCCAGGTTCTGGTAGGTGATCGGCCGAGCGATGTCCGTGGTGCGCCCGTGGCCCTGCAGCTCGACCGCGTAGACCTTGTGCGTCTTCGCGAGCAGCGGGACGATCGCACCCATCGTGGGAATGTTCATGTAGGCACCGTGCAGCACGACGATCGGCTCGCCGGCGCCAGACACTTCGTAGTACATCTGCATGCCGTTCACCGCAACGTGCTTTCCCGTCGCCTGGGCTTCGGTGACGACGGCAGCGACGAGCAGCAGGGAAGCGGCGGCGACGACTGGGCGGAACATGGCAGCTCTCCTTTCGGGATCGGGCAATCGAGGGGGGTTCCACTACCACGTCGAGCGAGGCACCACGAAATCGACATGCAGAGACCAGTTGACGGAACCGGCACGGCGATCGCCGCCGGCTCAACGGGAAGCTCAGCGACGGGTAGGTCCAACCAGGCTCATATGCTGATCGGTAAACGGCTGGCGCTTCCAGGATGGCAAAAATACTTAGGTATTTACAGAAGTGTGCCGCCGTTGTAGAATGCCTCGGTCGGATCGGATAACCCGAGCATCGGGATGGTGTCGGAAATGGTTCAATCCGCAGCCGGAGACGCAGTGTTTCACGCCTTGTCCAACCCGACGCGGCGAAAAGTCCTGGAACGACTGTCGGTCGGACCAGCCACCGTCAGCGAGCTGGCGGCGCCGTTCGACATGCAACTCCCGTCGTTCGTGCAGCACCTCTCGGTGCTCGAGCACAGCCGACTGGTCAAGTCGAAGAAGCGCGGGCGAGTGCGGACCTA
>DATFOL010000453.1:0-3484 GCA_035265545.1 Gemmatimonadaceae bacterium
GATCGGCGGCGCCTGAACGGCAAGGACAGACCTTCATTCGAACGAGGAGCAGACGATGGCGAGGACTGCGGACGAGATCGACTACGAGCTCATCGGAGATGACCTGCAGGCGGTGATCGTGACGCTCGATCCCGGCGAGACGGTGATCGCCGAAGCGGGCGCGATGATGTTCATGGAGCAGGACATCGAGATGAACACCACCCTCGATCCGAACAAGCAGGGCGGCGGGATCTTCGGAAAGCTGTTCCAGGGAGCCAAGCGCGTGCTCTCCGGCGACACGTTCTTCATCACGACCTTCCTCAACAACGGCCGGGGACGGAAGCGCGTCGCCTTCTCGTCTCCTTTTCCGGGGAAGATCAAGCCGGTCGACCTGCAGGAGTGGGGTGGGACGGTGATCGCGCAGAAGGACTCGTTCCTCTGCGCACCCAAGGGCACCAACGTCGACATCGCGTTCACGAAGCGGATCGGCGCCGGCTTCTTCGGTGGCGAGGGGTTCATCCTCCAGCGGATCAGCGGTGACGGCGTGGCGGTGCTGCACGCGTCGGGCGCGATCTGGGAGACGACGCTCATGGCCGGTGAGACGCTCCGCGTCGACACTGGGTGCATCGTGGCGATGGAGCAGCAGGTGCAGTACGACATCAAGATGGTGCCGGGGGTCAAGACCGCGCTGTTCGGCGGCGAGGGGCTGTTCTTCGCGACGCTGACGGGTCCGGGGCGCGTCCTGCTGCAGACGATGCCGTTCTCGCGGTTGGCCGACCGGATCATCGCCTCAGCCCCGCGTGCGGGCGGCTCGCGGGTGCAGGAGGGGAGCGTCCTCGGTGGCATTGGCGGCGCCGTCATGGGCGGGTTGCTCGGCGGCGATGAGTGACCCTGCGGGCTCTTTTGCTCCCCTGATCGAGCCCGGCGATGAGTAGCCCGGCGGGCTCACTCGCTCCGCTGCACGAGCCCTTCGAGCGCTTCACCGTGCTGCTCCGCGCGGCGCGCGACGTCGGCGTCGAGCGCCTGCCGGAGCCCACGGCGTTCGCGCTGGGCACGGTGGGCGCCGGCGGCCAACCCGCCGTCCGCATCCTGCTGTTGAAGGGTGTGGACGAGCGCGGGTTCGTGTTCTACACCAACTACGAGAGCCGGAAGGGGACGGAGCTGCTCGCGCATCCGCTGGCGGCGATGTGCTTCCACTGGCAGCCCCTCGAGCGGCAGGTCCGCATCGAGGGGCGCACGGTCCCGGTGAGCGCCGAGGAGGCGGACGCGTACTTCGCGAGCCGTCCGCGCGGGAGCCAGATCGGCGCGTGGGCCTCGCGGCAGAGCCAGCCGATGGAGCACGCCGGCGCGCTCGACGAGCGGGTGGGCGAGACGGAGGCGCGCTTCGCCACCAGCGACGTACCGCGCCCGCCGCACTGGTCGGGCTTCCGGCTCGTGCCGGCGCGAATCGAGTTCTGGCACAACATGCCGAGCCGTCTGCACGAGCGCCTGGTGTACACCCGCGACGGCGACGGCTGGCGCACGGAGATGCTCTACCCATAGGCGGACATCCCGTTGGAGATTGCGGGGCTCGCGCCGTGGCGCGGTCGGCCCCGCGCGCCGTTATCTTTTGTGGATGGCGACTGAGACGATCGAGACGACCTCCGCTCCTCCGGCTCCCGAAGCGGGATGGAACGCGGACAAGGCGCGCACGCTCTACAACGTGGAAGGCTGGGGCGCCGGATTCTTCGACATCGACGAGCGCGGCCACGTCGTCGTGCGTCCGGATAAGGAGCACCCCGAACGGCAGCTCAGCCTCTACGATCTGTCCTGCGATCTCGAGGAGCAGGGCGTCGCGCTCCCAGTGCTGCTCCGCTTCTCAGACATCCTCCGTTCGCGGATCGAGGCGCTGAGCGAGCGGTTCCAGAACGCGATCCAGGAGTACGAGTACACCGGGGCGTACACCACGGTGTACCCGATCAAGGTGAACCAGCAGCGCCACGTCGTCGAGGAGATCGTACAGTTCGGCAACAAGCACGGTGTGGGGCTCGAGTGCGGCTCCAAGCCCGAGCTGCAGGCCGTGCTGGGTCTCTCGGAGAGCACCGAGCATCTCATCGTCTGCAACGGCTACAAGGACGAGGAGTTCATGCGCCTCGCCCTGATGGGGCAGAAGCTCGGGCACCAGGTGTTCATCGTCATCGAGCAGCTGAGCGAGATCGACGTGCTGCTGTCGGTCGCCGACGAGCTCGGGGTCACGCCGACAGCCGGGATTCGCATCAAGCTCGCGTCGAGCGGGTTCGGGCGGTGGAAGGAGAGTGGGGGCGAGAAGTCGAAGTTCGGCCTCAACGCCGCGCAGCTCATGCAGGCGGTGGATAAGCTCCGCGCCGTCGGACGGCTCGACATCGTCAAGCTGATCCACTTCCACCTCGGCTCGCAGATCACCGACATCCGGTACATCAAGTCCGGGTTGCAGGAGGTGGCGCGGTTCTACGCCGAACTGCGCGCGCTCGGCGTCGACGTCACCCACGTCGACGTCGGCGGTGGACTCGGCGTGGACTACGACGGGACCAACTCCACATCGAACGCGAGCGTGAACTACTCGCTGCAGGAGTATGCCAACGACGTGATCTACACCTTGGCCGAGGCGTGCCGCGAGCAGGAGCTGCCGATGCCGCACGTGATCAGTGAGTCGGGGCGCGCGCTCACGGCGCACCACGCGCTGCTGCTCCTGAAGGTGATCGACGTCGAGTCGGTGGCGCAGGTGCCTGTCCCCGAGCTGACCGACGACGACCACGCCGTGCTGCACGAGATGTGGGAGGACTATCAGCTCGTCGCCAAGGGCAAGCTCGCGCGGCGGCGCGTGAAGGAGATCTTCCACGACGTGACGTTCGACAAGGAGCGCGCCCAGCAGCTATTCGCCAGCGGCGTGCTCTCGCTCCGCGGGCGGGCGGTGGCGGAGCAGATGTACCACGCGACCACCAACGCGATCTTCCGCATCGTCTCGCAGGACCGTGACCACTACGACGATATCCTGGCCGATCTCGACGCGACGATGGTCGATCGGTACTTCTGCAACTTCTCGCTGTTCCAGTCGCTGCCGGACAGCTGGGCGATCGACCAGCTCTTCCCGATCATGCCGGTGCACCGGCTGAACGAGGAGCCGACGCGCCGCGGGACGCTGCAGGACATCACCTGCGACTCCGACGGAAAGATCGATCGGTTCGTGGGCGAGAAGGAGGGCAATCCATCGCTCGAGCTGCACGAGTGGCGCGACGGCGAGCCGTACGTGCTCGGCGTGTTTCTTACCGGCGCCTACCAGGAGATCCTCGGCGATCTGCACAACCTCTTCGGCGACACCAACGCGGTGCACATCCGGCTGGCCGGTAACGGCTACGAGATCACGGACCTGGTGCACGGCGACACGGTGACCGAAGTGCTGAACTACGTGCAGTTCCGCGCGTCGGACCTGCTGCAGACCTTTCGACGCAAAGTCACCCAGGTGAAGCACATCAGCCGCACGGAAGCC
>DATFOL010000454.1:0-5652 GCA_035265545.1 Gemmatimonadaceae bacterium
CGGCAGCGGCGCGCAGCCCTGTCTCGCCGCGCCGTGCGGGCTCGAGACCGGATTCCCCGGCGATCACGTCGACGATCCCGGTCTGCGCGAGGCCCTGCCGCACCCAATCCTCGAGCATCCCACTCAACGGGCCGAGCGCGGTGTCACCGGTCGCATTCTCGAACCGCGTCACGAGCACTCGCGGTACGCCGCTCGGCGCTCGCTGGCGCTCGGACCACCATCCGAAGGCCAGGAATCCGATCGACAGCGCACCGACGAGCACTGCCGCAACCGCCGTCCGGCGGGTGAGGTGTCTCAGCGGCGCGCGAGGTCCGTCGCCGAGCGCACCCGCGGCGGGCGGCATGCTCACGCTCGGCGCGCGAGGCGCTGCAGGCGGCGATTCACCGTCCGTCGTCGGCGCGACGTCTTCGCCGTCGGCAGCGTGAGGCCGCTTCCGCACCGTCGGACCCGCCACCGGTGCGCTCGCCTCGCTGACGAGGCGTTCGATCTCGGCGTCGAACCCAGGACCCGGCGGGGTGCCCAGCTCGTCTCGCAGTAGCGCCTCGTGCACGCGCGCGATTCGCCGAACTTCGGCGACGTTGCCCAGCGCGGAGAGCGCGCGGAGCAGCTGCAGCGTCGCGGGCGTGCTCAGCGGATCCGCGGCGACCAGCGCCTGTCGCCAGCGAACTTCCCCGGCGATGTCGCCGCGCCGCGCGGCCTCCGCGGCCGCCTCGTCGAGCGCACGCAGATGCTCCTGGGCTCGACGGCGCCGCTCGCTCTCCGTCCAGCGTTCCAGCTCCCCGGCACCGGGCACGTAGAAGCCGTCGGCGAGCGGTCCGGCGTACAACGCGAGCGCGCGCTCGAAGTCGCCCGCGCGCTGGGCGGCCGCGTAGTCGGCGAGATCCGATTCGATCGCCTCGTGATTCAAGCGGAGCGTCCCGACGCCGAAAAACAGGTCGTCGCGTCCCAGCTCGCGCCGGAGCGCCGACAGCGCGTCGTCCAGCGAGTGACGTACGCGATCCGGATCGGCGTCCGGCCAGAGATAACTCATGAGCCGATCGCGGCTCACGCCGTTCGGCGCGCTCGCCAGCACCAGCAGGAGCGCCAGACGCCGGCGCTGAGAGGCCGGTCCGACATACGGTGCGCCGTCGCGCTCGAGCGCCAGCCCGCCGAATGCACGCAATCGAAACATGAGCGCCTGTGCCCGCGGGCGTTGGGCCGTGCCGAGGTTCTGCCGAGGATCGGACGAGCCCCGCGGTCTAAGCTGCAGGCCACTCTGGGCCGGCGCAATCATCGGCCGGTTGCGACCTCGGCGCGGCGCCGATGCCTCGGCAACGCGCCGGACACTCAATCATTCATGAAGGAGTACCAACCATGACCAGCATTGGCGTTCGTCGCGCATTTCAGCTTGCTTGCGCGGCATCTCTGCTCGTAGGCACCGCGGCATGCGACCGCAGCCCCGTCGCTCCTGGTCCTACGTCGGCATCGACCGCGATATCCGATGCCCGGCGCGACGCGACGACGCGGTTGGTGCCGATCGCCGGAACGTTCGAGACGCGGCCGGTTCCGCCATCCGCGCAGCCCTGTCCGGCGGGAAGCATCCGGACGAATGGCGAGGGAGCAGGTGTCATCAGCCATCTGGGCAGGAGCACTCAGAGCATCACGGGTTGCTTCAGCCCCGCCACGCTCACCTCGACGGGAGACGTGACCCTCACCGCGGCGAACGGCGACCAGATCCATCTGACCGTGACGTCGACCTTCGTGCCGAGCGGCGCGGGAGGCAGCGCGGTCGTCACATCGATCGGCACGATCACGGGGGGCACCGGACGGTTCGCGGATGCGACCGGCTTCGCGTCCATCGTCACCATCTTCGATGGGTCCGCGGGCGCCGGTACCGCGACTATCGACGGCATGATCTCGGCGGCGCCCCTCTGATGATCGCGGGATCGATCGGGCGCGACGACGTCGCGCCCGTCAGTCCGCGAGCTTCGTGAATCCACGACGAGGTGCTTTGCCCGCTGCCCATTGCAGTAGGAAGCGAGTCTACGCGTCACGATTGTTTGACGACTTCGAAGTCACCCTGCCTGGCCCCTTCGCGGACCACCCAACCAGGTGCGACCTCGAGCGTCCACCCGTCTCCGGCGATCGTCCCTTCGTCGCGTCGCACCGGCGCCGGCAGACGCCGTGTGCGGCCGTCGGTCGAGAGGAGCACGCCCTTGTTCGCGTCGAGCGCGCCCCATGGTCCCTTGATGCGGTAGGCGCCGAACCAGATGGTCCCGACGTCTGGAATGACCAGGGCGCCGTGAGAGTCCGTGAAGCCGCTGCCTCCTCCCGGCATCACGAGCACCGGGCCGTCGACGAACCGGCGTCGCAGCTCGGCGATCCGAGCTTGCCGCTGCCGCTCGCGCTGTTCTTCGGCGAGGCGGGTCTCGGCGCCTCCGTATCGGGCAGCGGCCGCTTCGACGTCGGCGGCGGGTTGGGCCCCGAGCGCACGCATCAACAGCACGGCCGGATCGTCGCTGGCGCGGACCTTCCGTGTCCACCCCGGAGACGCGGCATCGAGGAGGAGGCCGTACGCGGGCCCCGACGCGTACGCGAACGTGCGCACGTAGCTCTCCCCGCTCTCCTGTCCGGCCAGCTGGTCGAGCGCACGCGCGATTGCGTCGGCCTCGGAGTGCGCGGCAAGCACGATACCGGTGTACGAGGCGAGACCTTCGTTGATGTCGAGGGCGCGCTCGGTTTCGACCATGTCCGGAAAGCGCGTGTGACGAGCCTGGCGGAACGCGAGCGCGTCGCGAACGGCCGAGACACGCGGCTCTCCTGATGTCCGCAGTGCTCGCGCGAGCGCGTGCCATTCCAGTCGCATCCAGTACCGTCCATCCACGCCGTCCAGATGCTCAGCCGCCACTGTCGAGACGAGCAGTCCGAGCCGCTGCTGGACGATGTGGAACGACTCGTGGAGGAACATCGAGTTGCGAATGGCAGGCGGCTGGTCGGCCACCATGTCCCAGACCAGCGCCGCCCACTTGCTGTCGCCCCACTGGATGGGCCCCATCAGGATGCCGATGAGCCTCGGGCGCGGCACATCCGGCGGCGTCTGGCTGGTGGCGAACGTCTGCGTCCGCGCGTCGCCAATCACCATCGGCATGCAGATCGAGACGCCCCAGAGGCGTCCGCCGTCGCGATCGCAGAGCTCCTGCGCTTCCTTGAAGAACGTCTGTGCGCGCTGTCGATCGACCTGGGCCACAGCCGGCGGCGGGTAAGCCAGACCCAAGTACGCCAGGACTGCCGTGCAAGACGCCGATATCCGCATCGTCCACCCCCCGGGCGGTGCTCGAGAGTCGCGATTCAGTTCGATGGTCTACCACAGAGATGTCGGGAGGCCTCGCCAATACGGTAGCGATTCACAGCACAGGGGGCCAGCGACGATTGGGCACGGCCGCGTCCAGCGTCGACCGCGCCTTCTGTGGCGCGTAACAGTCATCCTCCCGCCCTTCGGCGCGAGCGCTACCGCAGTGGTTGGGCCGAGACGCGCAGCAGCACCGTCCCCTGCACTGCCGCGACACCGGCGCGGTTGCGCGTACCAAACTCCAGACGCAGCTCACCCGGTGCGCTCGGCGTGAGCTCGAAGTCCGCCGTCTCGCCGCTGGCGACGGTCGCGAAGCTGGGTCGCGCCACCGCCTGATTCCCCGGAAGCGTGAAACCGTCCCGCGCGATCGGGCGCCAGCTCACGAGCGACGTGTCGCGCACCACCCGCGCGAACAGGCTCTGCCGGTACGCTGCGATGTCCGCCACACGGATGCGGTACTTCGTGCCCACACGCAGATCCTTCTGCAGCGCCGCCGCCGAGCCGTTGACGAGCAGCGCGCCGCGATCCGTTTCGGAGATCAGGAAGAGCAGATCGCGCGCAGGATCCCACCGTTCTCCCGGCTCCACGACGATGAGCGGCCCCACGAGCCCACCGTACTGCTGGCGCATCTCGTCGAAGTGGGTGTGATACATGAACGTGCCGGCGCGCCTGGGCGTGATGCGCACCTCGAAGCTCGAGTCCGGACGAATCGCGCGCGCGGTGCGCGTCCTGTCGCCGCTCCAGCCTACCGCTCCGTCGTAATAGCTCTCCAGCTCGATCCCGTGCCAGTGGACCGACGTCGGCTCTGTGGAACGATTGACGACTTGGATGCTCGTCGGCTCGCCGCGCGTGAGCATCAGCAGTGGTCCCGGGCGCTCGATCGAGTCACGTCTCGGCTCGGCGCCGCGCTGGAGCACGTAGCCGAAGCGGCGCACGGAGTCGCGAGGCGCGGAATCCGACTGCACGAACAGACGCAGCCGCTTCGCAGGACGCCACGAGCGCGACGCCGTACGCCCTCCCAGGACGTTGATGCCGATCACCAATCCGTTCATGCCGTCGGTGAAGTGCCGATCGGCGTCGCCATGTCCATGCTTGTCGGGGTAGTCGATCGCACCCTGCTCGTTCACCGGCGGCAGCTTCGCGGCGTGGTTCGTCAGATGGCAGTGAAACACCCAGGCGCCCGGTCGATCCGGCATCCAGGTGATCGACGTCGTCTGACCGATCCGCACCAGCTCCGTGACCGCCATGCGTCGCTGCGCCACGGAATAGATGGAATCCGTTCCCGAGGGCGCGTCACCGTGCGAGTCGACGCGGAAGTAGAACCCGTGCAGATGCATCGGGTGCGCCTGAAAGGTCGTGTTGACGATGCGCCAGCGGATGGTATCACCGACTCGGTGCTGCAGTCGCTCGCTGTGAGGCCAGGACTTTCCGTTGACCGCCGTGAACTCACGGCCCGGCGCGCCGCGACGATCACGGCGCGCCGGGCCAGGCGGCTGATCCGAGATCTCGGTGATGACCATCACGCGGTCGGCTGGGACGGGCCCTTCCGGATCGACGACGAACGCGCCGGCGAGCTGCGAGTCGAACCCCCCACGAATGAGCCCTCGATCGCGCACGGTGGCGGAGACGAGACGCTGTGCTGCGGCGAGTGCGCCCCAGTACTGAAAGGTGCCCACGCGCCGAGCCACGAAGGCGACGTCCGCGGAGCTACCCGGGAGCACGATCAGCGAGTCGTTCATCCCGCCGCGCTCCGTGAGCCCACGCAGGATCAGCGTGTCGGCGAGCGGATTACGGACGAAGACGTGAATCGGCGTACCGACCCGGACGCGAACCAGCGGTCCCGGAATGGTGAACGGCTTCCCCTCCTCGGCGAACGCGGCGACGCGGAAGCCCGGCTCGTCGTCACCATAGATGCGCCAGATCGCGGGGCCGAGGGTCAGCCGCAACACGAGCGTGTCCCCGGCGCGGGCGCCGGCCGGTCTGCGGTTCTCGTTCGCGACCGCGGAGGGATCGTCGGCGACGTGCGCGAACGGCATCAGCCACGATGCGACCAGCAGCCATACGACGACCAGCATGTGCGCGGACTCTATGAAGGAGGGTCACGTCGGCCGGCGTCGGCGTCGATCGATATATCCGTGGCTCTCTCGGTTCGCGCCAGTAGCAGCTGGACGTACGCCGCGGGGAAGTCAGGCCCCGCTGAGCACCCGCGCCGGCTCCGCCATCCCCGCTCGCCTGGCCGGCCCGATGCTCGCCGCGACGGCGACCACTCCGATCACGACGATCACCGCCACGAACGTCCACGGATCCGTCGGCGTGACACCTTG
>DATFOL010000455.1:0-6363 GCA_035265545.1 Gemmatimonadaceae bacterium
GATTCCTGGATGGAAGGCCAAGTACGCCTTTAAGGCGTTGCGAGTGGACGTGACCGGAACCCACTGGTCGATCAAAGGCTCGATGAGTCCCGAGCAGGAGATCGAACAGGGCGACGACGCAATGCCACCTGCTCTCGCCGACGTACACGAGGGCATTCGCTATCACTTCCCGAAGGTGAGGGACAGCTACGCAAGGGTCGGCAAGGCGAGCGGACCTCCCATCCCGGTCGCGATACCAGGACAAAAGCAGAAGCAGTGGTTGATCGGGTACTGGGTGAACAAGCGGATGCGCGGCGAGAGCAGCCCAGTGCTGTTCAAGACGCCAGCCTTCGACGGCAAGGGCACCGAAGAGGCGAACAAGGTCTACAACGTCGCGGGTGAGCCGGGCGCCATCACTCCGAAGGTCGTCAGCAAGACGATCGCCGATGGTAAGACCACGCATGTGCATGCCAACCCGCTGTGGACCACGCCGTACGATCCCGCATCTGGCTCACCACCGGGCTGGGACCGTCTCGACGCGTCGAAGTGGTTCCGCGTGCACTTGATAAACGGCTCAATGGGTGGCCCGGGCGTCGCATGGAACACCGTGGCCGCGCCGGTCCAAGTGAACAACACCATGCGGGACGCACACGAGAAGGTGCTCCGCGACGGGCTCGCGAAACTCACTCTGCTCGACAACGCCTCGTACTGGAAGAAGATCAACGTAGGCTGGCGCACCGATGCGGATAGCACGCCGAGGGTTGGCAAGGCATCCGACTTCGCGGCGTACATCACCGTCGAATACGGAGACTCGCTGCTCGACGCCGATGGCAAGTGGATCGAGCAGGGGGCGACGAACTCACAGAGCTATCCGATCCGCCTGCCTCTGGAGAGCGAACTGCTACCACTGCGCCGGCTGAGATAATGCCCTCCACCTCCCCCCTCCGTCCCAACCTCCAGAAAGGCGCGCTCGCCGTCTACCCGACGCACACGCCGGGCTCGCAGCCGAGCACGTTCATCGTCTTCCAGTACAACCCGGAATCGATGCGCCGCACGCTCGCCCACCGCGCCCCGCCGCCGCCCGCCGAGGCGAAGGTGGGCACCGCGAAGGAAGACGTGCTGCGCGTCGCCGGCCCGCCGCTCGAGACGATCACCATCACGGTCGAGATGCACGCGGCCGATCAGCTCGATGAGCCTGAGGACGCGCTCAACTCCACCGCCAGCCAGCACGGGCTGCACCCCGCGCTCGCCACGCTCGAGCTGCTCATGTACCCGCCAACGCGCGACGCGAGCACGATCGAGCAGCAGGCGGCGCAGGGAACGGTGCAGCTGAGCCCCGCGGATCTGCCGCTCGTGCTCCTCGTCTGGGGCAAGTCGCGCGTCGTGCCCGTGAAGCTCACGAGCTTCTCGATCTCCGAAGACGCGTTCGACACGCGCCTCAACCCGATCTCGGCAAAGGTCGAGCTCGGGATGCAGGTGCTCACCTACATGGAGTTCACCGAGTCGAGCATCGGGCGCGACGCCTTCATCGCCTACCAGAAGGCGAAGGAGAACCTGGCGCAGGAGCACGCTCCCGGCAGCTCGCTCACCGGTATCCGCAATCTGCTCCCGTTCTAGAGGCCACGATGTTCTTCAAAGGCAGCCGCTACGAGAAGGTCCCCGACGCCACGCTCACCGACGCGAACGGCCGGGTGATCCGCTACAAGACGACGCGGTTCATCGTCGATCCGCGGGCGATCACCGGACACCGCGTGCTCGCCAGCGAACGGCTCGACCACATCGCGTGGCAGCACTTCCGCGACGCCGAGCGGTTCTGGCGCATCTGCGATGCGAACCGCGCGCTGTGGCCCGACGACCTGCTGGAAGAGGCGGCGATCCTGCGCATTCCCGCGACGGAGGGCTAGCGTGGCGAAGGCGATCACCTACACCCTCACCGTGAACGGCACCGCGGCCTCGCCCACGGTGCTCAACGCGGTGAAGCAGATCGAGGTCGAGGACCACGCGGCCATGGCGGACATGCTCCGCCTCCGGCTCGCCGTGGCCGTCAAGGAGGACGGCAGCGGCTGGACCCTGCTCGACGAGGCGCTGTTCACGCGGCTCGCCAACCTCAAGCTGTCGGTGACCGTCGGCTCCGGCTCCGCCATCCCGCTCATCAACGCGTACGTCATCGAGGTCGACACGGACTTCTCCTCCGCGCCGAACGGCTCGGAGCTCGTCGTCACGGCGATGGATCCGACGGTGCTGATGCACCTCGACGAGAAGGTGAAGCCCTGGCCGAACATGATGGACTCCGACGTCGCGACGTCGATCTTCTCCGACGCCGGCTACCGGTTCACGCCAGTGGTGGAGTCGACGAAGTGGTCGCGTCAGGAGAACGACCACACGCTCATCCAGCGCGGCACGGACATCCAGTTCCTGCGGCATCTCGCCGACCGGAACGGGTTCGAGTGCTTCGTGGAGATGAACGGCGCGGGGGAGATCGAAGGGCACTTCCACCCGCCCAAGCACGACGCGCAGCCGCAGGGCACGCTCACGATCAACATGGGCTCGGCCACGAACGTCAACCGGTTCCGCGCCCGGTTCGACATGCTCGGACCGGCGACGGCGAAAGCGGCGACGCTCGACCCGAGCGACAAGTCGGCGCAGTCGGGACAGGCCGACGACGCGACGCAGGCGGACGGAATGGGTGACGCGCCCACCGTGCCGGCCGAACGGCCCCGCACCGTGCTCCTCAGCCAGCTCGGCATGGCGCAGGCGGGCGAGGTGCAGCGCTTCGCGCAGTCGGTCGTGGATCGCTCGAGCTGGTCGATCGTCGCCGAAGGCGAGTTGAACACCGTGGCCTACGGTGGACTGCTGCGGGCGAAGCAGCCCGTCATGGTGCGCGGCGTGGGGCGACAGTTCAGCGGGCGCTACTACGTCGAGCGCGTGCTGCATCACATCGGCAGCGACGGCGCCTACCTGCAGCGCTTCACGCTGCGTCGCAATGCGACGGGTCTCACCGGGCGCGAACAATTCACGAGCGACGACGGCGTCGCCGCGGCCTCATGACCGCACCGGCGACACCACGCGCCTCGGCGCCGAGCGGGACTGGCGCGACCGCTCGGCACTACGGCAAGTACCGCGGCACGGTCGTCGACAACGACGATCCGCGCCGGCAGGGACGCGTGAAGGTCAACGTGCCCGAGATCCTCGCCGACGTCGACAGCGGGTGGGCGCTGCCGTGCGCGCCGTACGCCGGCGACGGAAGCGGAGCGTACGCGGTGCCCGCGGTCGGCGCGGGAGTGTGGGTGGAGTTCGAGGCCGGCGACGTCTCACGCCCGATCTGGGTGGGCTGCTGGTGGCAGAGCGAGGGCCTGCCGAAGGACGAGACGGACGCGGGCGCGACGCCACACGTCAAGATCACCCGCAGCGAGCAGGGACTGCTGCTCGCCTTGCACGACGACACCCAGACGATCGCGCTCTCCGATTCGAGTGGCGCGAACATCCTGAAGCTCGAGGTGCAGCAAGGGGTCGTCACCCTCAAGGCGACGACGAAGGTGGTCGTCGAGGCCCCGCACATCGAGCTCGTCGCCGACTCCACGCATCCGGGCGTATTCGGCGACAAGCTGATGTCGTACCTCAATCAGCTCGTCACGCTGTTCAACGCGCACATGCACCCCGGCCAGATGGCAGGCCCGATCCCGGTCACCCCCGCGCCGCCGACGGCGCCTTTCTCGCCCCCGACGCCGGATCTCATCTCCACGAAAGTGGTGCTCGGATGACGCTCCACGCCGGCAAGCTCGTGGGCAAGGTGCTCACGCCCGACAGCATGGCGCACTCCATCGAGGTCGCGCTCGAGGACCTCGTTCCGCTCGGCGTGGACGAGGATCCGATCGCGCGGCGCAAGCTCGTCCTCGCCATCGCGCGCGGCGTGCTGCAGCACCTCGAGGCGCACAGCGCCTCGCTGCACGTCACGGTGCCGAACATGGGCGGCGGCGGCACGCATCAGCAGCCGGTGACGATCGACGTCGATCTCGGAGGATGGCCATGACGAGAAGCGACTACTTCGATTTCCCCTACCATATCGACGGTCGGGGGCGCACGGCGGAGACGAGCGAGGACGATCACATCCGCGATCTGATCCATCAGGTGCTGTTCACCAATCCCGGCGAGCGCGTCAATCGGCCGGACTTCGGCTGCGGCGTGGGACAGCTGGTCTTCATGCCCAACTCCGAGGCGCTCGCCGCGGCGACGCAGTTCCTCATTCAGGGCTCGCTCACGCGGTGGCTCGATCAGGTGATCGCGGTGCGGCGCGTCGAGGTGGTCGCGCAGGAGAGCACGCTGACGATCGGCGTCGTCTACACCAGGCGCAGCACTGGTGAGGAGCGCGACGCGAGCTTCCGCTCGCCGTGGCAGCCATGAGCGCTTCCACGGTCGACCGCATTCTCGAGACGATCGGGCCGAGCTGTCGGGACAGCCGGCGGCGCGAGCGCCTGCTCGCGCAGACGGCGCTCAACGGCATCGACTTCGTCGAGTTCGTGATCGTCGGACCGGCGTTCGTGATGCAGGTCCACTTCCTCCTTCCGCTCCCCGCCGGTGCGTACGGGCTCGTCGCCGATCCGTCCCCGATCGACGTACACGGCGGCACGCGCATCGTCGGCATCGAAGTCGTGAGCGCCGCGATCGGCGCCGCGCCGAACGTGCTCGACGTGACGGTGGACGCCCAGGGCGATTTCTCGCCCTATCTGATCTCGATCGGCTGGACGCGCGACGCCGCCGGCGAGTGGCGCTACGCGTTCGACGACATCGACCGGCTGTTCTCGGTCGCGCCCGTGAACTTTCGCGCCGGCTGCCCGGTCGACTTCGACTGCGCGCCCTCCGACCCGTGCGGTCCCGAGACGCTCGCGGAGCCGGCGCTCGACTACCAGGCGCGCGACTACGCCAGCTTCCGCCAGATGCTGCTCGACCTCGTCGCGCAGCGCGATCCGACCTGGGTCGAGCGCAGCCCGGCCGACATCGGCATCGCCCTGCTGGAGCTGTTCGCGTACGAGGGAGACCAGCTCAGCTACTTCCAGGACGCCGTCGCCAACGAGGCGTTCCTCGACACGGCTCGGCAGCGCGTGTCGGCGAAGCGGCATGCCAGGCTCGTCGACTACCGCATGCACGACGGGCGCAACGCCTGGACGTTCGTGCACATCCGGGTGGCAACTCCCATCGTGCCGCCGCTGACACCGTACGTCATTCCTGCGCGCACGCAGCTAGTCACGCGCATCGGCACGGCGATGCGCTTCGACCGCCAGCCCGGCGCCCTGCCCGTGCCGCAGCCGACGGCACCGCCCGGCGTCGAGCTCAATCCCGTCACCGACGACGACTACCGCACCGATCCCGCGCTGGCACAGGTGCGCGTGTTCGAGACCGCGGCGCCGCTCGTCGTCGATCCGCTGTTGAACGAGCTGCGGCTGCATAGCTGGGGCAACGACGAGTGCTGCCTGCCGCGTGGCGCCACGACGGCGCACGTGTACGCGATCGACGCGGCCACTGGTACCACGGTGAGGCCGGCAATTGCCGCCGGTGACCGGCTGCTGCTCGAGGAGATCCGCAGCCCATCCACCGGCGCGATCGCCGACGCGGACCCGACGCATCGCTGCGTCGTCCGCGTGGTGAGCGTCGACCCCGACCCGTCCACGAGCACCACGGGGCCGCAGTCGGACCGCATGCACGACGCGCTCTTCCTCGCCTCCATCGATCCGGCGACGGGAACACCGAAGCCCGTGGTCGCGCCAGTGCCGATCGCGCAGACGCTCCCACTGGTGCAGGTCACCTGGCGCAGTGAGGACGCACCAACGTTCCCGCTCTGTCTGTCGGCCAGGCTCGAGGACGGCACGGTGGTGCCCACCGTCTCCGTCGCGCGCGGCAACATCGCGCTCGCCGATCATGGCCGCACTCGATCGGAGGCGTTCGACTTCGTGCCACCGCTCACCGCCCGCACCACCTTCCGGCTGCGTCTGCACGAGGGGCCGCTCACGATGCGCTGTCCCGACGCGGGCGATCTCGCCTGCGACGCGCGCTCGGCGCGCGCCGACGCCGTGCTCGACGTTACACACGCGAACGGCACGTTGGATCCGCCCTGGACTCCTGTCGCGGATCTGCTCTCCAGCAAGCCGTTCATGCAGCATTTCGTGGCCGACGTCGATGACGCCGGGCGCGGCGTGCTCCGCTTCGGCGATGGCGACTACGGACAACGCCTCGTCGACGTCACGACCATCCTCGCCACCTACCGCATCGGCAATGGCCGCGCGGGCAACATCGGCGCGGACGCGCTGACGCACCTGGTGCGCCCCGAGCCTTTGCCGAACCCGTGGCCGGTGATCGAGCGCGTTCGCAACCCGCTCCCGGCGCTGGGTG
>DATFOL010000456.1:0-2395 GCA_035265545.1 Gemmatimonadaceae bacterium
GATCGACGTGCAGCTGTCGCGCAAGATGCTGCCAGAAGTCGATGCGGCGACGGTGACCGGCGCGATCGAGAACGCGTGGTCGAACGTCAAGCCGGTGGCGGGACGCGAAGGGCGTGGGATGACGCTCACCTCCGGCGGCGGCCAGATGGGCGGCCGCGTGGTGCTGCGCAGCTTCAAGGGACGGATCACGCTCCGGGCAATGTGACGCGGACGCTAAGCGCTCGGCGCGCGCGCGGCATCACATCGGTACCAACTTCCTGGAGCTCGCCATGTTCCTCACGCGTACTCGCGCCGCACGTGCCGCCATGCTGGCGACGATCGGCGGTGCGACCCTGATGGTCTCCGCAGCCACGCGCGATGTCGCCTCGTCGATGTTCGGCGGCCCGTGGATCTCGATCGAAGCGCCGGCCAATCCGTACGATCAGGCCACGCGCGGCTCGCTGATGCTCGTGCACACGTTCCACCACGGGACCAAGGTGGACATGCCCCTTGTCGGGAAGGCGGAGGGTCTCGTGGACGGCCAGCGTCGCTCCGTCGCACTCACGTTGACGAAGGCATCGCAGGCGGGGACGCACGGCGTGCGCAACCAGTGGGGCGAGAAGGGCACCTGGACGGTGCTGCTGACCGCCACCCAGCACGAGCCGCAGGCGAGCATTCAGGCTGTGGTCGACATCAACGCCGACGGCACGGTAGGAAAAGTGACGGTGCCGACATCGGGCGGACGACCCCAACTCCTCAGCGCGGCCGAGATCGATCGGGGACTGCGTGCGCGGGCGGGAGTGCCGACGGTCGTGGGCGGCCGGTAGGCACCAGGGAGGGCGCTACCGCGACAGCAGCTTGAGCGCGGAACGCCCTTCCTGTTCCACCTGCGCGATGGTGCAGCGCTTCGCTGGCTTGTCCGGACGCCAGCGCAGGAACGACGTGCCGTGGCGGAACCGGCCGCCAGAGAAGTGATCGTACTGCACCTCGAGGACGAGCTTGGGCGCGAGCGGCTGCCACTCGGCACTGCGCGCCGTGCTCCATCGGCTTGGACCGCCCGGCGCCTGGCCCGTGAAGCCGGGCGGCTTCACCAGTCCCTCGAGCTGCTTCGTGATCGCGGGCTTCTGATCGTTCGGGATGTTCGACGTGAAGCCGACGTGGTGCAGCAGGCCGCCGTCGTCGTACAGGCCGAGCAGGAGCGAGCCGACGAGCTTCCCCTTCGATGCGTAGCGAAAGCCGCCGACGACACACTCCGCGGTGCGCATCGACTTCATCTTCTGCATGCCGTCTCGCGTGCCCGACTGGTACGGCAGATCGAGCTGCTTGGCGATCACGCCGTCGAGCCCACCACCGACGGAGCGGAACCAGCGCTTCACCGTCGCCATCTTCGTGGTGGCGGGGGAGAGCTTGATGCGCAGCGACGACGGCACCTCCGCCGCGACGAACGCCTCGAGCGCGGCGCGACGCTCGGCGAGCGGGAGGGCGACGAGCGACTTGCCCTTCGCGTCGACCAGCAGGTCGAACACGATGAACGAGGCGGGACTCTCCGCGGCGAGCTTGGTGATGCGGCTCGCCGCGGGATGAATGCGAAGCAGCAGCTCGTCGAATGAGAGCTCGCCGTCCTTCGGCACGACGATCTCGCCGTCGATGACGAATCGCTTCGCGCGCACCTGCTGCAGCATCGTCGCGAGCTCCGGGAAGTAGCGCGTGAGCGGCTTGCCGGCCTTGGACATCACGTCGATCTTGGCGCCATCGCGGAACGCCAGGCAGCGGAAGCCGTCCCACTTCGGCTCGTACTGCCATTCGCCGCCCGTTGGCAGCTCGTCGACCAGCAGTGCCTCCATCGGCGCATAGGTGCGCTTGAGCGGCAGCGTCACAGCACACGCTCCAGATCGAACCGGCCGCGCGCGGCGAGCAGCGGTTTCCACAGGTCGCCGAGCTTCTTCACACGGGCTGGCACGTTGCCGATGTGGAAGTCCTCGATCGCCACGCCGCGCTCGATCTCCCGCCAGCTGATCGGCGTCGACACCGTCGCGCCGGGCTTCGGCCGCGGGGAGTATATCGACGCGAGCGTGCGGCCCCACGCGTTCTGGTTATAGTCCACGAGCACGCGTCCCTTCGGCCGGTCGGCGATGCGGTACTCCGAGGTGAGCAGCTTCGGATGCTTCGCGGCGAGTGCCTGCGCGAGCGCCTTGGCGAACGTCCACACCTTCTTCTGCAGCGGTGCGCGCTTGATCGGCACGTAGACGTGCACTCCCTTCGACCCGGTCGTCTTCACCAGCGGCTCCATGCCCAGCGTCTCGAGCGCGTCGCGCACGACGAGCGCGGCCTCGAGCACTTTCGGGAACTTCACGCCTGGACCGGGATCGAGGTCGAAGTGGAGGTAGTCGGGACGATCGACGTCGTCACAGCGCGC
>DATFOL010000457.1:0-2532 GCA_035265545.1 Gemmatimonadaceae bacterium
GGGCTCCTCGACGAAGAGCACGTGGTTCCGCTGCGCAAACCGCGAGAGCAGCTGCTGTGGGCGTTGCCACACGAAATCCCAGCGCAGGTGGCTGTGGACGATGATGGGCGCGTCCGCGTTTACCGCGGGCTTGGTAGCAAGCGGGCTCGGCAAAGTTCGACGTGTTGAAGGTCATGATCGCCACCGTGCATCGGCGCGGGCGGCGCGCGATGGTATCGGGCAAACCGCGTGCCGAGGGGGCACCATGCGTTTGTCCGAAAACACGATGATTAGTAGCACTTGGAGCACAAAACAGCCGATGCCAATCATGGCCAGCCGCGCATTTGCAAGTGCGACAAATACTTACCATTGCACGCCATCGTACGCCGTCTCACGCCGTGACGACGTGCAACGAAACGCCGGCGTAGCTATGTTCGAAAGCGAACGGCCGGTGATTCCCGAGAGAATCACCGGCCGTGCACACACGTCGATCGATCGACGATCAGCCCATGCGCTCTCGCCAGTGCGCCTCGGCGGCGGCGATGTCTGCGCCCGAGTCGAGGATCTCGCGCCACTCGGCGACGATCTCCTTGTATCGCACTCCGACCGGTCGGATACGTCGGCGAAGATCGTACATCCCCACGGCGTGCAGGTCGTTGCGCTCATAGCGCAGCGCGTGCTGCCAGTCGATCTGGTCGGTGAGCGAATACCAGGTGAACCCCATGATCGGAATTCCTGTCGAACGCATCGCGAGGACGTCCGACCACTGCGAGTTCAGCCACTCCACCGCGAGATGGCTCACGCGGTTCGTCTCGCAGTGGAAGATCGGCACCCGATAGCGCTGATGGTACTGCGTGGCCAGCCGCCGGAAGCCCATCGCCAGGGTACGCGTGTTCGTGCAGCGACCGGAGGCCGAGACGCGGTGCTCGCACGTCGGATAGTAGTCGACGCCGAGCCAGCGCTGCCCGACCGCACGCCGCTCGCGGAAGAAGCTCAAGTCGTTCGACGTGACGCCATGCTCGTTGAGATAGCGCGCCATGCCGGGCGCCAGCTCGTGGCCCATCGTCAGGTCGAGCGAGAGATGCTTCAGTCCATTGAGCCGGTCCGCCTCGTGCTGCGCATCATGGCTCCCGGCATGGAAGTGCTCGATCGACTCGCCCTGCACGATGATCGCGTCGGGGCGCTCGGACAGGATCGCCTCGACCGCCAGCTCGTGGGCCATGCACAGGTTGCGGATCGCGCGCACGAACGTCTTGTCGCTCTTCTCGCACTCGTTCCACCAGCCCTTGCGGGCGGAGAAGTTGGCCGCGATGAAGATCTCGTTGACGGGTGTGAAGTGCTGGATCCACGGATACCGGCGCGCGAAGGCACGCGCGTACTCGGCGAACAGCACCGGGAAAGCGGGATCCTGAAAGCCCCCGAGCCACGACGGGACGCCGAAGTGACACAGATCGGCGATGACGGTGATCCCGAGGTCGTGCAGCCGCTGCATCTGGGCGTCGCACACATCCCAGTCGTAGCTGTTCGGTGCGGTGTGCACGCGATAGTAGGGTGGGCCGTAGCGCAGCGCGTTGAGCCCTGACTCGCGCACGAGCGCGAAATCCTCCTCCCAGCGGGCGTAGTGCCCGCACTTGTCCATCTGATCTATGCGCACGCCGCCAGCGATCGTTGGATAGCTGTTCTCTACGCCCGTGGCGAAGAGGAACGGAGTCGACGACTTCATATTGTGAGTGAGCGACGAATCTGGTGGCTCGCGCGGAGGCGGGACGACACCTGAAGGTGACGTGGCCGCGCGGATGTCACGCCTCAGTGCGTGACGAGATGCTGGAAGACGAACGATGTGGCATGACGCCACAACCAAATTTCACAACGGATGAAGATGTAGTCGGTGCGCTGGCGCACCATGTCCTCGCTGTATTACCCCGCGGTGCGACGAGGGTCCCGCGCCCGGGTTGTGGACATGTCCCGAACCCGTCAGCCCCCCTCCTCCACCCGCGCCCCGGACGAGGCCACGGAGAGCCATAGCCGCGGCACCAGCGCGAACCGCGCCTCGTACTCGCGCGCCAGGATCGGACCGGCCTCACGAAGCGCGGGCTCCTCGCCGACCACGATCGCGCATCCACCCCATCCGGCTCCGGTGAGGCGCGCGCCCTGGACCCCCTCCAACGCGATGGCGCGCTGCACCACCCAGTCGAGCTCCGGCCGCGAGCACTCGTAGAGATCGCGGAGTGACTCGTGCGAACCGACCAGCAACTCTCGCGAGATGCGACCCCCAGCGCGCAGCGCCGCGACAGCATCGCGCACGCGTCGCGTCTCCCGGGAGACGTGTAGGGCGCGACCGTGCAGCGGCGCCGGCAATCCCGCCTCGAGCACCTGCTCCGGCTCCGCCGCCGCGAGCGTCGGCAGCCCCGGCCACCGCTCCCGCAGCAACCGCAGCGCCTCCTCGCATTCGGCCCGGCGCTCGTTGTAGTGTGAGGTGCGCAGCGACCGAGGGATCGAGGTATCGAAGATCAGGAGCGCGTCGCCGAACGGAGCGAAGTCGTAACGGGCCGT
>DATFOL010000458.1:0-3950 GCA_035265545.1 Gemmatimonadaceae bacterium
ATTGATCGGGAATGGTGACGACATGAGACGCGTCGGACGGAGCCTCCTCGTGCTCGCGGGCATCGTCGTGCTCAGTGTACCGCTCACCTTCGTCATCACGATCGCGCTGCTCCCGGTCTGGTCGTCGATCGAGCGTCGCTGGGGGATCGAGTCGGTCGGGCACTCCGGTCCCGCCGACTGGTGCTTCTGGGTGGTGTTCGCGATCTGCATCGTCGCGATCTGCATCATAATGTTGCTGGTCGATGCGCGCGGGCCGCGCCGACGTCCCGCGGTCGTGCCGGCCGGCGGCGGAGAGGAGACGCCGTGACGGAACGACGCAGCGGCGCGATGCTCCTTGTCTGGCTCGCGGCACCGCTGGCTGCCCTCCCGGCCGTCGGGTGGCTCCTCATGGAGTACGGGCCGGAGCGAGCGATCCTCTTCGCGCTTTATCCGCTCGTGTGGGGCATCGTGCTGCTTGTCGCGGGACTCTTCGTGGCACGACGCCGGCCGGATGCGGGCGCTGCCGAGGTACTGCTCCGCGCGGGCGCATGGGCGACCGTCGTGGTGGTCGCGACCGTGGTGCTTCTGGTCGTCGCCTCGCTGTTCTTCCATCCGTAAGCGCGTCACGAAGAGCACCAGGCGCAGAGCGGGAAGCGAGGCGCTTCTGCGTGCGTCGGTTCGGTGACGCGTCCCCGAGCTCGACGGGCAGCTTCGGGTCATGCCCACTCCCTCGGAGCAGAAGGCGCTCGCCTTCATCGCGATGGTCGTGCTGCTGGGCGGCGCGGTGCGGGTCGTGCGAGCCGGTTCGTCCCCCGTCCCGACGCCGCTCGAGCAGCAGGCGCTCGCTCGACAGGCGACGGCGGCCGACTCGGCGGCGGAAGCCTCGCCGAGCGCCCGGAAATCGCGAGCCCGCGCCCGGCGCTCGAAGCGAGGATCGGAGCCGACGGTGATCGGCGGCGTCGCGGGCGTGCCTCCCGCGACTGGCCCGGTCCCGAACCCACCGCTGGGTCCCACGGGCTTCCCGCCACCGAACCCTCGGATCGACGTCGACTACCGCGGTAACCGGTTCAACGCGGGTTCGCAGGTTCGGGACGCCGGCGGCGCGATCGGCGGAGCGGCCGGCCCCCTCGTTGACCTCGATCGCGCCTCCGAGCGAGAGATCGACGCCCTGCCACGCATCGGGCCCGCCATCGCTCGGCGCATCGTCGCCAGTCGAGATTCGCTCGGCGCGTTCGGCTCGTTGGAGGGGCTCGGGCGGGTGAGAGGCATGGGACCGGCCACCCGAAAGCGACTCGCTCCCCTCGTCACCTTTTCGGGCCGTCCGTCGTCTCGACCATGACTGGTTTCGGACCGCGTGCACGCCTTCGACTGGGTGCCGGGCGGTCGAGAACCTCGGTCACTCCTCAGGGCGCCCGGCGAGCCACTGTCTCGATCGGTCGCCCCTTCGTTCTGCCGGCGCGCCCGCGCTCCCGCACCACTTCGACGCCGACCTCACCCATGGCCGCTCCGGTCGCCTCACTCGAACGAATCGGCGATCTTCTCGTTCGCGAGAAGCTCATCACGCGCGAGCAGCTCGACAAGGCGCTTCAGGAGCAGAAGCAGAGCGGGACGCGCGTCGGCTACAATCTCGTCAAGCTCGGCTTCATCCAGGAGACCGAGCTCACGAAGGTGCTCGCGCGGCAGTACAAGATGCCCGCGGTGGACCTGTCGCGCTTCGAGGTCGACCCGCGCATCGCGAAGCTCATCCCGCCCGACCTCGCGATGAAGCATCTCATCCTCCCGCTCAAGCGGGACGGACGGACGCTCACCGTCGCGATGGCCGACCCGACGAACCTCGGCGTGCTCGAGGATCTCAAGTTCATCACGCGCTACGACATCTTCCCCGTCATCGGGGGAGAGTTCTCGATCAAGAGCGCGGTGGACAAGATCTACGAAGCCGCGATGGACAATCAGGTCGCCGACCTGATGTCCGTGATCGACGACATGGCGACGGATGGAGACGTCGAGGTCGTCGAGCAGGAGGACGACGAGGTCTCCGCCGCGGCGCTTGCCGCGCAGCTGGTCGAGGATGCGCCGGTCGTCAAGCTGCTCAACGCTATCCTGACGGATGCGGTGAGGCGCGGCGCCTCGGACATTCACTTCGAATGCTTCGAGCACGACATCCGGGTTCGCTATCGCATCGACGGCGCACTCCAGGAAGTCATGCGCCCGCCGATGAAGCTGAAGGCCGCGCTGATCTCGCGCTTCAAGATCATGGCGCAGCTCAACATCGCCGAGCGTCGCGTACCGCAGGACGGGCGCATCAAGCTGAAGATGGGGAAGAAGGTCATCGACTATCGCGTGTCGACTCTCCCCACGCTGTTCGGCGAGAAGATCGTGCTCCGAATCCTCGACAAGGGGAACCTCACCCTGGACCTCGAGAAGTTCGGCATCGAGCCCAAGGCCGAGAAGGACCTCATGGAGGCGGTGCAGAACCCGTACGGCATGGTGCTCGTCACCGGTCCGACGGGCTCGGGCAAGACCACCACGCTCTACTCCGCGCTGTCGAAGGTCAACAACATCGACGTCAACATCATGACCGCGGAGGACCCCGTCGAGTACAACCTCTACGGCGTCAACCAGGTGCTGGTGCGGACCGACATCGGGATGACCTTCGCCGCGGCGCTGAAGGCGTTCCTCCGGCAGGACCCGAACATCATCATGGTCGGCGAGATCCGCGATCTCGAGACGGGCGGCATCGCCATCAAGGCGGCGCTCACCGGCCACATGGTGCTCAGCACCCTGCACACGAACTCCGCTCCGGAGACGGTCACCCGTCTCATGGACATGGGGCTCGAGCCGTTCAACGTCGCCTCGGCGCTCAACCTCGTCTTGGCGCAGCGACTGCTGCGCCGGATCTGCCCCAACTGCAAGGAGCGGTATACGCCCGACGTCCTGGAGCTCAATGCGGCGAAGGTGCAGCCGACGACCACGCTCCGCGACCTCAAGTTCTCGCTGGAGACGATCGAGCAGGCCAAGTCCAAAGCCACGAAGGAAGCCGCACCGCTCCTCAAGAACTGCACCCTCGACACGACCGTCGCCGAGCTCCCGTACTTCCGCGGCCGCGGCTGCGATGCGTGCGCGGGCACAGGGATGAAGGGCCGCCAGGGCGTCTACGAGGTGATGCCGATGTCGCCGAACCTCCGGAAGCTCGTCCTCATGAACGTCGGCGCCGTGGAGATCCGGGACGCCGCGGTGGAGGAGGGGATGCTCACCCTCCGCATGGACGGCTGGATGAAGGTGATGAAAGGGATCACGACCCTCGAGCAGGTCATCCGCGAGACGTCAGCGTGATCCACCGCACAACCGCACTCGGCATGTTCCGCCGGTCGAGCTCGCTCGTCTTCTCTCACCGGGCATGCGGCGGTCAGGTCGCAGCCCGGCACGCCGGGTCCGCTCCTCGAGCGGCCGGTTTACCGCTGCCGCCACCATGACCGCTCCTGCCCAGGCACCCGCTACCATCAACCTTCGCGTCCTGCTCGAGGAGATGATCGAGCGAGACGCGTCGGATCTGCACATCACCGCCGGCGAGCGGCCCAAGATGCGCATCGACGGCGAGATCGCCAACTCGAATCTCGAGGCGGTGATGTCGCCGAAGGACACCATGCAGCTCGCGTACTCCGTCCTCACCGAGAACCAGAAGAAGCGGTTCGAGATGGAGGACGAGCTGGACTTCTCCTTCGGCATCCAGAACCTGGCGCGCTTTCGCGGCAACTGCTTCAAGCAGCGCGGCTGCGTGTCGATGGTCATCCGGCAGATCCCCTTCTCGATCAAGACGTTCGAGGACCTCCACCTCCCCGACGTCATCCGCAAGATGGCCGAGCGTCCGCGTGGGCTGGTGCTCGTCACGGGCCCGACCGGCTCGGGCAAGTCGACGACGCTCGCCGCGATGATCGACAAGATCAACAAGGAGCGGCGCGGGCACATCATCA
>DATFOL010000459.1:0-3795 GCA_035265545.1 Gemmatimonadaceae bacterium
AGCCCACATTGCGGAATCGACATGAGTTCCGGGTGTGGCGACGAGGAGGGCGGATGGGGGTGGAGCACGTACACCAGCATCGCCACTCTCGGCGCCGACGGCACCGGGCTGGTGCACGTGACCTACCAGGCGGAGGACAACACGCTCTCGAGAACTCTGGAGCCCTCGTGGTCGCCGGACGGGATGCGAATCGCGTTCTATGATGTTGGGGAGATCTTCGTCGTTGCCGGCGCGGGTGGCACGCCGATCAACCTCACCCGGCACGCCGCGGATGACCGCGAGCCCACGTGGTCCCCGGATGGCACGAGGATCGCCTTCCGCAGTGATCGTGGCGGAAGCCCCGAGCTCTATGTGATGAGCGCTGCCGACGGATCGAACGTCGTGCGGCTGACCAATGGCATCGGCTTCACCGGACATCCCGACTGGTCCGCCGACGGCGCACGCATCCTGTTCGACTGCGTGATCGAAGCGGGTAATCCGGACGTCTGCTCCGTGAACGCCGATGGAACCGGCTTGGTACGCCTCACGACCTCGCCCGACTACGACGGCACGGCCGACTGGTCACCCACGGGCAGGATCGCGTTCGCCACCACGCGCTATGTCGGGGCCGCTGAGATCGCGATCATGAACGGCGACGGAAGCGCCATCACACGACTGGGCGCAGGGATCACAGGCATCGAGCCGGACTGGTCACCCGACGGAAGCCGCCTCGCCTTCACGCGAGATCTCTCCATCTACACCATGGCGGCCGACGGCTCCAACTCCACGATGCTCACCACCGGCACGAGCCCCTCCTGGCGACCGACCGACGCGTCGCTCCCGCCCGTCGAGCCTCCCGTCGCGCGCATCACCACGCTCGGTTGCCTCGAGCTCAGCTGCACCTTCGATGGCACCGGCTCCACTGACGATGTCGGCACTCGGGCGGTGTGGTACCAATGGTCGTCCGCCCCCCTCCTCGGCATCTCGTCCGCACCGACGTGGAAGCAGAGCTTCCCGAGGGCCGGCACTTACACCGTGTCGCTCATGGTCGGCGCTTCAGCGACGGGACTGACCGCTACGACGACCCAGTCCGTGACGGTGACCGGCCTTCCGGTTGGCGCGCCGCCGGTCGCGAGCTTCACCACCAAGTGCATCGGTCTCACCTGCACGCTCGACGGCTCCGCGTCCACGGACGACGCCGCGGTCGTCACCTACTCGTGGAACCTGGGCAAGCAGTCGGGCGAGACGGCCACCGGATCCGTGGTCACTACGGCGTACGACGCGGAAGGATCACGCACAGTGGTCCTCACCGTCACCGACGGCGCGGGTCAGACGAACAGCACCACGCGAACCTTCTACGCGGTCCCGATCCCCGGCGACGCGCCGCCAGTGGCGCGACTGAGCGTGAGCTGCGAGGGACTCCAGTGCACGTTGAGCGGTCGCGCCTCGACGGACGACAACTATATCTGGAGGCACGACATCGACATCGGCACTCCCGGCAGCACTCCGATCTGGGCCTCGGAGCTGACGACGGTCTACGCGCCTGGTACCTACACGGTGACTCTCGCGGTGTTCGACAACGTGGGCCAGATGAATCGCGTCAGCAGAACGATCACGGTGAGCCAGGCGCCGCCGCCGAACCAGCCGCCGTTCGCCGCGTTCACCTACACCTGCGTGCGCACCAAGTGCACCTTCGATGGCCGCGCCTCCACCGACGACCAGGGAGTCGTCTCGTATAGCTGGGATCTCGGGAGTCCATTCGGCGCCAGGCCCACGGGCGCGGTCGTCACCTACGACTACAAACGCCCCGGTACCTACTTTGCCAAGCTCGTCGTGCGGGACGCGGCAGGACTGCTTGGCAGCGTCACACAGGCAGTGACCGTCGCGAAATAGCCGCTTCAGAGCACCAGTGGCTATCCGTCTCGCGGGGCACGCTGCATACTGGGCGACGATCACGCGAGGCCCGTGGACGATGTGTGCTCTCCGCTAGGAGTAAAGCGTCCCGACTCGGCGCGACGATCGCGCTGCTCGTCGGCTCGCGCTCCGTGCTCGCGCAGGAAGCGTCGGTCGGTGGCGTCGTCATGGCCGAGCGCTCCCTGCGACCCGTCGCCGGCGCGCTCGTCGTGGCCGGCGACACGACGCGTCGGGCGACCACGGACGCGAACGGCCGCTTCCGGCTCGTGGTGCCCGCCGGCGCGCCGGTCTCCCTGAACGTTCGCCGGCTCGGCTACCGTCCGCTCCGGCAGGCCGTGCGAGTTGGCTCCTCCGATCTGCGCCTGACCCTTTCGGAAGCCGTCGTCGAGCTGCGCGAGACGATCGTCACCGGCACCGCGGATGCGACCGAGCGCCGCGCGCTCGGCAACGCCGTAATCTCGATCGCTGCGGCCGAGGTCGTGCAACGCGGCGCCGTCTCCACCGTGCAGGAGCTGCTCGAGGGCCGCGCGCCCGGCGTCGTAATCCAGCCCGGCTCCGGCAACGTCGGGAGCGGTGGCCGCATCACCGTGCGCGGCGGCACGAGCCTCACCCTCGACAACGAGCCCCTCCTCTACGTCGACGGCGTGCGCGCGAGCAACGCCCAGGCGACCGGGCCGGTGAGCCAGTTCTTCAGCCCCGGCCCCATCGCGCGCATCAACGATCTCGACCCCGACGACATCGAGCGCGTCGAGATCCTCAAGGGGCCGGCTGCGGCCGCGTTGTACGGCACCGAGGCGTCCACCGGCGTGATCAACGTCATCACCAAGCAGGGTGTCGTCGGCCCGCCGCGCTGGAACGTCGACACGCGGATCGGCGCGCGATGGCTGCGCGATCCCGAGGGACGGTTCACCACCAACTACGGGCGCGACACCGCAGGCAATCTCGTCGAGCTCGACATAGTCGAGCGCGAGAATGCCCGCGGCACGCCGATATTCTCTCGTGGCACCAGCCAGGCGTATCACCTCGGCGCGAGCGGAGGCAGCCAGCAGCTCCGCTACTACCTCGCCGGTGGCTGGGAGGCCAGCGATGGCGTCGAGCGCGCGAACGAGCTGCGCAAGCACAGCGCGCGCGCGAACGTGACGCTCGTGCCGAGTGACCGACTCACGCTCCACGCGAGCCTCGGCCACCTCGGCGGCCCGACGCGACTGAGCCCGGAAGGGGGCGGGCCCAGTCGCCTGCGCGCCACACTCAACGCCGATCCCCGCAATCTGCCAGGCGGAACTGGCGACACCACGCGTCGCGGCTTCGGCGTGTCCCTCCCCGAGGAGTACGATCTGTTCTTCGAGCGCGGCGGCACCTTCGAGCAGGACCTCGACCGTCTCACCACGAGCCTCCGTATCGAGCATCGCACGGCCGGCTGGCTTTCCCAGCGCCTGCGAGTCGGCTACGACCGCACCGGCACGACCAACACCGCGTTCTATCCGCGCGTCGACGCGCTGCTCGAGAAGTCGCCGTTCATCAACCGGCGCTTCGGCTTCAAGGAGATCACGCTCAGGGACGGACAGTACCACACGATCGACTACGCGGCCACCGTGACGCGCACTCTGCCCCGCGCGCTTCGCTCGAGCACCTCGTTCGGCGGGCAGTACTACCGGAACGGGACGAGCCGCGTGCTCTCATCGGGCGCGGACTTCCCCGTCGAGGGGCTCAGCGCGATCAGCTCGACCACCGGCGCGCGCGTCACGGAGGAGGACTTCGTCGAGGACGTCACGCTCGGCATGTACATCGAGCAGGTCGTCGCGTGGCGCGATCGGCTCTTCGTCACCGCCGCGCTCCGCGCCGACGACAATAGTGCCTTCGGCGAGAACTTCGACCGTGTCTACTACCCCAAGGCGGCGGTGA
>DATFOL010000460.1:0-2471 GCA_035265545.1 Gemmatimonadaceae bacterium
CTCGCGGTGCGGAACGGCGAGTTCCTCTTCCGCGAGCTCGTGCGCGACGATCACGTGCTGCGCAGCTACAAGAACGGCTCGGCCAAGATCTCCGGCTTCCTGGAGGACTACGCCGCCGTCGCGCTCGGCGCGCTCGCGCTCTACGAGCTGACGTTCGACCGCGTATGGCTCGAGCGGGCGCGACGGCTGGCGGACGCGATCCTCGCTCGCTTCTGGGACGACGACGCGCAGGCGCTGTTCGACACGGCATCGGACGCCGAGTCGCTCGTCACGCGTCCGCGCGACGTGACCGACAACGCGTCGCCGAGCGGCAACTCACTCGCGATCGAGCTACTGCTCAGGCTTGGCGACCTCCTCGGAACCGGGCAGTACTCCGAGCGGGGGCGGTACCTCCTCGAGACCATCGCCGAGCCGATGGCGCGCTATCCGAGCGCGTTCGGGCATGCGCTCGGCGCGGCGGACATGGCGATGCGCGGCGCGATCGAGGTGGCGATCACCGGCGATCCTTCCGACGAACGCTTCCGCGCGCTCGCGGGAGTCGTCGCGGAGCGGTATCTGCCGTCGCTCGTGCTCGCGGGTGGCCGGGATGCCGAGGGGATCGCGCTGCTCGAGGGACGCGCGGGTACCGAGCCGACGGCGTACGTATGCCGAGCGTATGCGTGCGATGCGCCGACGAGCGACGTGGCGATGCTCGGAGACCAGCTCGACGCGATCGTCGCCGGCGCTACAGCTTCAGCTCCCACGTCTCCGCGGTGAGCCGCTTGCCGAAGGTGTCGTGGGTCTCCTCGCGCAGCATCGTGTACCCGGCGTCGGCGTAGAGCTTCCGCGCCGCCGTCAGCACGCTGTTCGTCCAGAGCGAGATCGTGTGGTAGCCTGCCTCGCGGGCGAACCGCGTGCATTCGTCGACGAGGCGTCGTCCGATGCCGAGCCCGCGCGCGGACGGATGGACGAGGAGCATCCGCAGCTTCGCGACGCCCGGTCGCGTCGGGTCCTTCGCCACGAACACCGAGCCGACGTTGTGCTCGTCGCGCTCGGCGATCCAGCAGCGCTCGAGCGAAGGATCGAAGCCGTCGATGTAGTCGGCGACGACGCGAGCGACGAGCGCGAGGAAACGCGGCCCCCAACCGTACTCTCGGGCATACACCTCGCCATGGCTCTGGATGATCCAGCCGTAGTCGGCCGCGCTCGGCGGACGCAGGATGTACGACGGCGCGCTGCGCGCGGTCAGGTCGTCGTGCGCGCCGAGCAGTGAAGTGATGGTGTGGATCGCGTCGATCAGCGACCGTTGACCGGCATCGTCGAGCGTGGCGAGCAGTTGCTCGACGAGCGCGTCCGCATCGCGATCGAGCTTGCGGAAGGCGGCACGACCGGTGGCGGTGAGGGCAATGTGGCTCTCGCGCCCGTCGTGCGGCGAGCGGGTACGCTTGACGAATCTTCGACGCTGCAGACGCTGCAGCAGCCGGCTGACGTAGCCCGCGTCGAGCCCCAGCTCGTTCACCAGCGTCGACGCGGTGGGCGAATCGCGATGTGCCAGCTCGAACAGCACGCGCCCCTCGGTGAGCGAGAAGGGGCTCTGCAGATAGCCGCCCTCGTCGAGTGCGCCGACGAGGCGCGTGTAGAAGCGATTGAATCGGCGAACCGCGGCAACGCGTGCGGCGTTGGGTGATTCGACTCTAGCGCGAGGTGTCATGGCGTGGCACGGGCCGGCGACCGTTTCCTTGCCATAATCACTCGAATACTTGCCACCGTCAAGCAACTTCGCGGGGTCGGCGGACGCGGCAGTCGACTATCGTGCGGGCGCGCACTGCGCACACGTTTTGCGCGCCCCACGGCATCGGCGACGATGCCGCTTTGTTCGCTCACAGTTGCGCAGGAGCTGTCTCATGTACCGTCCACATCCGCGTCGTCTGGCGGCGACCGCCTCCATCGCCCTTGCCGCGATCGTCGCGTGCACGCCCACGACACCACAGACCGAAACGCCATCGCCGAGCGGCGCGGGAAGAACCGACAGCGGTACCGGCGCGCCCACGAGCTCGGCGCCCTCGACGTCGGCGACGCCTTCGAGCTCGGCACTGCCCCCTGCTTCGGCAGCACCCAACCCGAATGGCCCATCCGCGCCGAGCACTGGCAGCTCTACCAGCACCGGCAGCACCGGCAGCACCACGGGCGCCGGCACTACGGGCGCCGGTACCGATACGACCAAGGCGAAGTCGCCCTGACGACTGTCTAGTGGGCGCCGGGCGGAGCGCCGAGCTAGCGCGCCGCCCCGGCCGTCCAGTGCTTCGCCGTCTTCCACCTGGACGGCACGAACAGCGCGTCGTCGAGATCCACGTTCACGCTGATGTCCTCGTACTCCTCGTAGAACACGAGCTTCTGTTCCGTCCAGATCTCGACGCGCGGCGCGATCCAGCCACCGCCGCGCTGCTCGTAGTTCATGAAGCGGATGTCCTGCATCTTCGTCGTGTCGCGCG
>DATFOL010000461.1:0-19656 GCA_035265545.1 Gemmatimonadaceae bacterium
CGCAGGGCGCGACGGTGATGATCGTCGGCGCGAAGGACATCGTGGAGAGTCGGCCCGTGAAGGTCGGAGCGCTCGAGGGCGACTCCTGGATCGTCCAGAGCGGCCTCCAGCCGGGCGAGCGCGTCATCGTGGACGGTCTGCAGAAGGCCGCGCCCGGGAAGCCGGTGAAGGCAGTCGTCGCGAGCGCGACGCCACCCGCGACTCCGCCGGCGGCCGCGCCCGCTGGCGCGCAGCGCTGAGAGACACGCTATGAGTCCTCGCTTCTTCATCGATCGCCCCGTCTTCTCCTGGGTGATCGCCCTCGCCATCGTGTTCGCGGGCTTTCTCGCGCTGCGGTCACTGCCGATCGAGCAGTACCCGACGATCGCTCCGCCGTCGCTCACGATCAGCGCGTTCTATCCGGGCGCGGATGCGAGCGTCCTCGCGAACAACGTCACGCAGCCGATCGAGCAGGAGCTCAACGGCGTCGAGGGCTTCCTCTACATGTCGTCGTCGAGCCAGTCGAACGGCTCGGCATCCATCTCGGTCACCTTCCGCTCGGGCACCGACATCAACGTCGCCCTGATGGAAGTGCAGAACCGGCTGCGTCGCGTCGAGGCGCGACTCCCCGAAGAGGTCCGTCGGCAAGGCGTGCAGGTGCTCAAGGCCAACGCGGGCTTCCTGATGATCGTCTCGCTCACGTCGAAGAGCCGAACGATGCAGACGCTCGAGCTGGGGAACTTCGCGGTCGCGCGTGTGGTGGACGAGCTGCGACGCATCCCCGGAGTCGGCGACGTCCGCTCGTTCTCCTCGGAGTACGCGATGCGGATCTGGCTCGATCCCGCCAAGCTCGCGACGTTCAACCTCTCGCCATCGGACGCGCTGGCGGCGGTGCAGGAGCAGAACAGCCAGTCGAGCGGCGGCTCGCTCGGCGACCGGCCGCTCGCGGAAGGCAGTGAGCTGAACGCGGCGATCCTCACCCAGAGCCGTTTCAGCACGCCCGAGCAGTTCGCCAACATCATCCTGCGCGCCGATCCCGACGGCTCGGTCATCCGGCTCGGCGACGTCGCGCGCGTGGAGCTCGGCGCGCAGTCGTACGGCTTCGACATCGAGATGAACGGGCAGCCGGCCGCCGGCATGGCGATCCAGCTCACGCCGGGCGCGAACGCCCTCGCCGTCGCCAACGCGGTGAAGGAGCGGATGGCGGAGCTGGCCGTCGGATTCCCCGAGGACATCGCCTGGTCGGTGCCGTACGACTCGACGCCGTTCGTCAGCGCGTCCGTCGAGTCGGTGGTGGAGACGCTCGTCGAGGCGATGATCCTCGTCTTCCTCGTGATGTTTCTGTTCCTCCAGAACTGGCGCGCCACGCTCATCCCGACGATCGTCGTCCCGATCGCCCTCGCCGGTGCCTGCCTCGGCCTCTGGGTGCTCGGCTTCTCGATCAACGTGCTGACGCTGTTCGCCATGGTGATGGCGATCGGCATCCTCGTGGACGACGCGATCGTCGTGATCGAGAACGTTGAGCGCATCATGTCGGAGGAGCGGCTGTCGCCGTACGACGCGACGGTGAAGGCGATGACCCAGATCACCTCGGCGGTCGTCGGCATCACGCTCGTGCTCGTCGCCGTGTTCGTGCCGATGGCGTTTTTCCCGGGCACCACGGGCGGCATCTACCGCCAGTTCGCCGTGACGCTCGCCGTCTCCATCGCCTTCTCGGCGCTGATGGCGCTCACCCTCACGCCGGCGCTGTGCGCCACGCTGCTCAAGCCCGTCGCGGAGCATGGCGCGACGCCGACGAATCCGGTCAGTCGCGCCGCGGCGCGGTTCTTCGCCGGCTTCAACGGATGGTTCGCGCGCACCACCGGGAGGTATCAGGGGGTCGTCGCGCGGATTCTCGGGCGCCCGCTCCGCTTCCTGGCGATCTTCGGTGTCCTCATCGCCATCACGCTGGTGCTGTTCCAGCGGCTCCCAGGCAGCTTCCTCCCCGTCGAGGATCAGGGCGCCGTGATCACGGTGATCCAGGCGCCACCAGGCGCCACCACCGAGCGCACGAACGTCGCGATCGAGCAGGTGAAGAAGTTCTACCGCGAGCAGCCTCAGGTCGCGACGGCGATCCTGGTGCGCGGCTTCAGCTTCTTCGGTCAGGGCCAGGCGAACGCGATCGCGTTCGTGCGGCTCAAGCCGTGGGACGAGCGGCCAGGAAACGAGAACACCGCGATGTCGCTGGTGAACCGGGCGCTCGGGTCGCTGATGCAGATCAAGGAAGCGATGGTGTTCACGCTCAACCCGCCGGCGATTCAGGGGCTCGGCGTGGCGAGCGGGTTCAGCTTCGTGCTCGAGGATCGCAGCGGCCACACGCTCGAGGAGCTGCGCGCGGCGCGCAACCAGCTGCTCGGCGCGGCCAGCCAGAGCCCCGTGCTCGTCGGCGTGCGGCCCGAGGGGCAGGAGGACGCGCCGCAGCTTCGCGTGATGATCGACCGGATCAAGGCGCGAGCGCTCGGCCTGTCCGTCGCGAACATCAACGCCACGCTGGCGATCTCGTTCGGCAGCGCGTACGCCAACGACTTCAGCCGCGGAGGCCGCATCCTCCGCGTGCTGCTCGCGGCCGACGCGCCCTACCGCATGACGCCGCAGGACATCCTCGATCTCAAGGTGCGCAACAATCTGGGCGAGATGGTGCCGTTCGGCGCGTTCACCACGGTGAACTGGACCGCCGGACCGCCGCAGATTCAGCGGTACAACGGCTATCCCTCGATGAACATCTCCGGAATGGCCGCACCGGGCCGCTCCACGGGCGAGGCGATGGCCGAGATGGAACGGCTCGCGAGCCAACTGCCGGCGGGCTTCGGGTTCGACTGGACCGGTCTCTCGTTCGAGGAGGCCCAGTCGTCCGGCCAGATCGTGTCGCTGATGGCAGTGTCGCTGATCGTCGTGTTCCTGCTGCTGGCCGCGTTGTACGAGAGCTGGGCCGTGCCGGTGTCGGTGCTCCTCGTCGTGCCGCTCGGTGTGCTGGGCTCGATCCTGTTCACGATGATTCGGGGACTCGGCGCGGACGTGTACTTCAACGTCGGACTCGTCACCATCATCGGTCTCGCGGCAAAGAACGCAATCCTCATCGTGGAGTTCGCGATCGAGGAGGAGGCGCACGGCAAGAGCACGATCGACGCGACGCTCGCGGCGGTGAAGCTGCGATTGCGTCCGATCATCATGACGTCGCTGGCGTTCGTGCTGGGCATGGTGCCGCTGCTGATCGCGCGAGGCGCCGGCGCATCGAGCCGCATCGCGGTCGGGACGGGCGTGGCGGGCGGCATGATCGCCGCGACCACGTTCGGCATCTTCTTCATCCCGCTGTTCTATCTCGCGGTACGCCGCTGGGTGAGCCGCAAGCGCCCGCTCGCGCCCGAAGAGATCGCGCATCACCACGTCCACGACGCTGCCGCGCATGCGTAAGTGCGCGCTGGTCATGCTGGCGTTCGCCAGCGCGTGCCACTTCGCCCCACGGCATGCACGAGGTCCGCTTCCGACGCCGACGGCGTACGACGTCGTCGGCGGTGACCCGGCGCGCGGGGCACGCGCCGTCGAGGTCGGGTGGCGCGAGTTCTTCACCGATCCGCGGCTCATCACATTGATCGAAGCCGCGCTCGTGCACAACCGCGACCTCGTGGTTTCCGTGGCACGCATCGAGGCGGCTCGCGGGTTCTATCGGATCCAGAATGCCGAGCGCTTCCCGTCGCCAGTCGTGAACGGAGGCGTCACTCGAACCCGGACCAGCGCGGCGGCATCCGGAATTCCCGGAGGCGGCGAGCAAACCTTTGACCGCGCGTCGATCGGCGTCGGGATCTCGGCGTACGAGCTCGACTTCTGGGGGCGGGTGCGCAACCTCACCGAGGCAGCGCGCTCGGACTACCTCGCCACCGTGCACGCTCAGCGGGCGTTCCAGATCTCCCTCATCCAGGACGTCGCCGCCACTTACCTGGCGTCGATCGAGACGGCGGAGCAGATCCGGCTCGCCGACACGACGGTGCAGAGCCGGCGCGAGGGCGTGCGCATCGCGCAGGTCAGGCAGCGCGCCGGCATCACCTCGGCGCTCGACCTGCATCAGGCCGAGTCGCTCCTGGCGCAGGCGGAAGCTGCGCTGGCCAGCCTGCGTATCACCCAGGTGCAGGTGAACAACGCGCTCCTCGTGCTCGTCGGCGCTCCGATCGCGCAGACGCTGCCGGCGCCGCGCCCGCTCGAGCAGCAGACGAACTCCACGCTCATCGCGGCGGGGCTTCCGTCGGAGCTGCTCCTCGCGCGGCCCGACGTCCTCGCGGCGGAGGAGCGACTGCGATCCGCGGAGGCGAGCATCGGCGCGGCGCGGGCAGCGTTCTTTCCGTCGATCTCGCTCACGAGCTCCCTCGGCTTCGCATCCAGCGCGCTGAACGCACTCGTGGGCAACGACGGCTTCACCTGGAGCTACGGGCCGAACCTGCTCGCGCCGATCTTCAATCGCGGCCGGCTGCGCGGCAACGTCGCGATCGCGCGCGCCGAAGGCCGGATCGCGGTCGCGGACTACGAGCGCGCGATCCAGGTCGCGTTCCAGGAAGTGTCGAACGCGCTCGCGGGGCGCCGACATCTGGCCGATCAGGTGGCGGCGCAGGAGCGCGGCACCGTCGCGCAGCGACAGATCGCCGCGCTGGCGCGGACGCGATACCTCGAGGGCGTGGTCAGCTACATCGAGGTGCTGGACGCGGAGCGGAATCTGTTCGCGGCGGAGCAGCAGCTGCTCCGGCTTCGGCGAGCGAACGCGGAGAATCTGGTCGCGCTGTACGCGGCGCTCGGCGGCGGAGTGATGGAGCGGCGCTGACGGCACTCCGCTGACGGCGCGGCGCCGTCTGTTTGCCAGCGACGGCCGTCATGCCGTGTAACGATTTCAGGTCGCGGGATGATTTCCGGGCGTGGGCGGCTCTACGAGTGAGTGTCGACACGCATGAGGCTCGTCGTTCCGCTGTTCGATCGGCGCGGAGCGCGCCGAATCACCCCGGTGCGCGACGAGCGCAGCGTATCCACGGCGCAGGCGCTCGACTGGCCGGGCGTGCTCCTCGAGGCGGGCCGCAACGACGTCGTCGAGGTCGACGACCTCACGCTGGCGCATCACTTCCTCGGCGTGAACGCCGATCGGGATCCGATCACCATCGAGGTCAGGGAGCCGAGCGGTTACAGACCCGTGACGCTCGCGCCGGGCGAAGCGTGGTTCATTCCCGCCGGCGACGGGTTCTCACTCCGGGTTCGCCACGCACGCCCGCACGCGTACGTGCGGGTGTCGATCGATCCGCTGCGGTTCGATCGGCTGGTGAAGGGCCGCCTGGATATCGATCCTCCCGCGCCACTTCGTCGAGCGTACGGCATTGCCAGCCTCCAGATGCAGCATCTCGTGGGCGCGCTCGCGGCCGAGGCGAGCACGGGCACGCCGACGGGACTCGCATTCGTCGATACGTTGACCGCATCGCTCGCGCTCCAACTGCTGCGGTTCGCGGGCGTCTCGGCGCCACGGCCCGACAGGATGAAGGGCGGACTCGCGCCGCTGGTCAGGCGACGCGTTCTCGAGCTGATGGAAGCGCGGGCCGACCGTCAGTTGACGCTGGAGGTCCTGGCGCGCGAAGCAGGGCTCTCCGTCGCCCACTTCGCGCGAGCGTTCAGGGAGTCTTTCGGTCGTGCGCCGCATCAACACCTGATGGCTCTGCGCCTCGAGCGCGCTCGGCGCCTGCTCGAGCAACCCGATGTGTCCCTCTCCGTCGTCGCGCAGCTGACCGGCTTTGCCGATCAAGCGCACTTCACCCGGCTGTTCAAGCGACAGTTCGGCGTGACGCCTGGAGCATTCGTGCGCTCGCATCGCCGCTGACGCCACGCATGCTATGGGTTGAGAAACCCGGCGTCGCTTGCAGTCAGCCTCGTCGTTCCCTCGACCGGCACCGCGCTCGGGCCGAGGCCGAGAGTCCCGCCGATACGGCCGGTCCTCCATAGCACCTGAGCGCCGGTATGCATCGCCCAGCGGGGATCGAATCCCTGCACTGACGACAGATCCGGTACCACCAGGTCGTACTCGCCTCCGATCAGTCGCGCATACGCCGCCGTCATCCCCAGGGCCACGACGGTGTTCTGACCCTGCTGATAGTTGATCGACGTGAAGCGGTCGTACTCGGCCTGTGGGGCGAGGCGGGCACGAAAGCGCAGCGTCGGCGCCGACGACGCGACGCTGAGGACAGGCACGCTCGGCGAAGGTCCGAAGGCGAGCATTTGATCGGTCGGCGTGCGGAAGTACACCGTCGCCGAGCGACTCACGTTGGCAGACGGCACCGTGGACGCAGTGAGGATCTGCAGATCGCCGGGCTCGAGGCGCTCCGCGGGGATCGCGAAGTAGGGACGGGTCGCGGCCGTAACGGCATTGGGGAAGAGGCCGACACTGTGCTCGCCGTGCGCCGTGCGGAGCCGCGTGGACGCCGCGGCGCCCTCGGCTCTGATGTCGAGGAGCGTCAGGCTGCGAACCGCCGGCTGAAACACTTCGGGCGAGCCGAAGTCCAGCACAGGGATCGTCGCGCTGTCGGGCAGCGCGGGGAGCCGACGCAGGATGATGCTCGCCAACGCGAACCCGCCCCTCCCGAACGCTCCTCGTGTAGCGAGGATCTCCTGTGGTCCGGCGGACAACTCACCGAGCTGGAAGGTGCGACCCTCGGCGGCGGCGACGATCTCTCCGCGGAACGGGTAGCCGGCGCTCACGATGGCGACTTCGTCCGAGTCCAGGCCCGCGACGCTGCCGAGCAAGGTCCGCGGCGCCGCGCCGCACTGTCGCGAAATGGTATCGCCGACCACGGCGAGCTCGCTCGGTGCGCCGTACATGATGGACACCGCCGTGAGTCCGCTCGCGAAGTTCGCGGCCGTCGCAATCGCGCCGCGATTCGCCGCGAAGTCCTGGTGGAACGTGGTGTAGCGGTCCGCGACCTGTGGCTGTGCCCGCGTCCACACTCCGTCGCCGTCCTGAAACGCCAGCCAGATGGGTGCGAGCCCGTTGCAGTACGCGACATCAACGGCGGACAACATGGGCGTCGATGGCGCGTCGTCCGGAGAAGTCGGAGCAGGCGAGTCCCTGCAGGCGGACAGCATCAGCGCCACCAGCGCCAGCTCGAAGATGACCCGGCGCCAGTTCATGTTCACGTTCGGGGCGTGCACGAGATTCCTCCGAGGAGCCGTGTTGAGACTTCGGAGGAAAGCTGCGCGGAACGCGCACGCGCGTCTTGATCGAACCGACGATGCGTCGTTGCACGTTCCTGCGGTGGTGCGACGTCGCTATCGCGCGCTCACGCGGAGCGCGCCGAGCCGATCACGCCGCTCGGCCTCGCCGCACCAGCCGCGCCTCGTGCACGTGCGCGACAGCCGAGTCGCCGCCGTGAAGCGTCACGAGCGTCACCTCCGGCGGCGCGCCGAGCCGGAAGGGGATCCCCCAGTAGCCCGTGCCCGGGCTGATGTAGAGCAGCGATCCCTTCTCGGTGTGTGCGCCCATCGCGTGCTCCAGGAACGGCGACGCGAGGCTCCATCCCAGCTTGGGCAGCGCGAACTGTCCCCAGTGGGTGTGACCGCTCAGCGTGAGCGCGACTCCACGTGCCGCGAGTGCCGGCCAGAGGGCAGGGTTGTGCGCGAAGGCGATCGTCGTCGCGTGATCGGGTACGCGCGCCAGCGCGCCGTCGACGTCCGGTGCCGCGCGCGAGGTGCCTCGCGCGCCGCCCGCCGGGTCGCCGGTGCCCACCAGCGCGAGCGTCGCGCCGCCGCGATGGACCAGCTTCACGTCGTTCACGAGCACGGTGCCCAGTCGTGCTTCACGCAGCGAGTCCTCGACCTCCTCCCAACCGGCGTACACGTCGTGGTTTCCCGGGATCATGTACACGCCGAGCGGCGCGTGCAGCGACCCGAGCGCACGCGCGTAGACCGCGACGTCCTCCGCACGGTCGTCGATCAGGTCGCCCGTTACGGCAATGATGTCCGGCTCGAGCGACCGCGCGGCGTTCACCACACGCTCGAGAAAGCGACGGTTGGTGTGTGGTCCGATGTGCAGATCCGAGAGCTGGACGATGCGCAGTCCGTCGAACTCCTCGGGCAGCCCCGGCACCTCGGCGTCGACGCGGCGAACGACGAGCCGGCGCGTGCCGAGGTAGCCCAGCACGAGCAGCACGGTCGCCACTCCGATCATCGTTCCGGCCAGGATTCGGCCTACGAGCAGCGCCTCGCCGAACGGCGCGCCGAGCAGAAGGCCGAGCAGCCCCGCCGCCGAGACGAGCGGCAGCAGGAGCTGCGTGTACCAGAATGGCCGCACGACGAGCAAGCGGAACGCCGCTCCCGGATAGAACGGCCAGCCACGCCAGAGCGCGAACGCCACGATCGGGATCGTCGTGAACAGCGCGAGCACGAACGTGAAGACCTGCGCGCCGGGGAAGAGTCCCGAGGCGAGCAGCGCCAGCGTTCCCCAGGTGACGAGGATGTAGACGCCGAGCCGGAACGCGATGGCGGCCGGGCTGCTGCGAGTGCGACGGGCTCGACGAGTCGGTGGCATGTCTACCAATACGCGGCGTGAGCGTTCTGATCCGATCGAGCGCTACGGCGCGACAATCGCGCCACGAGTGGCCGCCTCGACCCGATCAATGTCGGCACCGATGTCCCCCCCGTCGAGTCCCCGGTTCCGCAGCGCGCCGACGCCGGCCCGTAGATCCCCCTTGAGCACGTTGGCGAACCCGACTTCGGACATCTTCGACGGACACACGGTGTCGCCCGGGTAGGATGAACAGTCGCCACCGACGATGACGTTGCGCCGGAACACCGCGCCAGGCGCGTAGCGCTTGAGCGTACCGTTCCCCGAACCCGCATCAGCACCGTGCACCCCGTAGGGGCCGGCCTGAAACAGGTTGCTGTGCATCACCAGCCGCTGCACTGGTGGCCCGTCGAACGACACGCCCGATCCCGTCGCGTTCTGGTTGAGGATGGTGTTGTGGGTGACGACTGCGTCGGTGAGCCCACTCAACAGCTGGAAGGCGATGCCGTCGCCAGTGTACGGTCCGACGTTCACCCCCTCCGCGATGTTGTGAGTGACGAGGAAGCGCGCCGCCAGCACCGCCTTCGGCGTAACCTTGCCAGCGATGTTGAACACGCTCCCCGTGTTGCGGATGCGGTTGTAGCGAACCGTCACGTCACTCGACGTCGACCAGGGCGCACTGCCGTCCTGGTTCTCGGACTTGAGCACGAAGGCGAAGCCCACTTGTCCGTCGGTCCAGTTGTTCTCGAGCACGTTCCCCTCGACGAGGATTCGGCGCACGTTCTTCGTCTCGAAGATGTTCTTGACCTGCCACTTCCGCTTCCAGGCCAGGGGACGCGTGATGTGGTTCCGGCGCACCTCTATGTCGGCGGGGCTCAATTCGGGGATCGCCGGATCGCCCCCCCCGAACAAGACGACCTCGTGCCCCGCAGCGAGATAGTTGTTCTCGATCTTGAACGGGCCCGCGCCGTTGTAGCCGAGGATCGCCTGCGAGTCGCCGTGATTGCTGTGGCACTCGGTCACCCACGAGTCGACGATCGCCGACGTGCCACTGTTGAAGGTCACGCAGCGTCTCATATCGAGCGTCGGCGTGCCGTGCACGTAGCTGCGATCGACGATGAGATGATGCGGCATGCTCGCGAGCGTGCGCTGCTCGTCACCGGGACGGCCGAAGCGGACGAGCATGTTCATCTGCGCTGCCGCCGGAGTGACGGAGATCTCGAGCCCCGTGAAGCGCCAGTGGTGCGCGGCCGGCTCGGTGCCGATGGCCGGCTCGTAGTTGGGCGAGAGGATGCGCGCCAGCCTGAGCGAAGCCGCGCGCGACGGCGTCATGCGCGTGCCGGCCGCACCGAGTGAGGCGTCGGGAAGGTCGGTGCGCACGACGATCCACCCGCCGGCGGGCGGGCCGCTCGACGCGCTCTTGTTGCGGAGCACGAAGTTGCCGACGTACGTCGCGCCGGGTGGAAGTAGCAGCACGTCACCTGGGCGGGCGGCGTCGAGCGCCGCCTGCAGGTTCGCGTTCGCGCCCACGCGCACGGCGCGGCCGCCGGCGGGATACGTCGTCGACACGGTGATGCGCGGCAGCTCCGCGGGCGCGGGGGCGGCAACGGGCGGGGCGACACGCTGGGCGTGGAGTGGAGCGGCGACGGCGGCAGCGAACGCGACGAGGATGACGAGGTGCAATCGAGGAGTGGCGCGGGTGAGTCCGACACGGGCTGGGCGGCGGCGATCAGCTCGCCTCATTCGAGTATGTGTCATACCCCTCGTGCGGGTCCCGTTCCGCTCGGCGATCGCCTTGACTCTGTATGACGGCGGGTTATTCTACAAGCACTGACGCGGGGTGGAGCAGCCTGGTAGCTCGTCGGGCTCATAACCCGAAGGTCGCGGGTTCAAATCCCGCCCCCGCTATCGATCCGGCCGGCCTGCAAAGGCCGGCCGAGTCGTTTGTTGGAGAAGCAGGCTGAAGGTCAGGGTTCCTCGGCGGTCGGGCGTGGTGCGCCGACGTTGGGAATCGCAGTGGGGCAGGGTAGCTCAGGTGGTTAGAGCACGGCACTCATAATGCCGGGGTCGCGGGTTCGAGTCCCGCCCCTGCTACTTTGTAAGTTGTGGTTAATCATAGCCTTGTCGTGTGCGCGGCTCGCCAAATGGCGAGCCGTTCTCGTTGTGTGAACCACCGATTGAACCACAGGGGCGAATCAGCGCGCTTCGCTAGCGGCATCATCCTGGAGGGCTGCAATCCGCTCCCAGTCGGTGCGCTCGGACTCGCTCGGCCGGAAGCGAGCGTAGACCCTGACGACCATGGTGGTATCAGTGTGGCATAGCTGCGCAGCAACGTGCTCAAAGGGAGCGCCGGCGCGAATAAGCCCGCACCGCGTACGTGTGCCGCGGGTCCTTAAGCTGATAGTCCTCGACGCCTAGGGCGCCGCAGACTTCCCGATGCGTGTCGCTGGCGGTCCATCTATTCACGTCGGGAAAAACCCGAAGCGTTTGGCAAGAGATGCCGAACGAACTTCTCGACATCAGCCCAAGCCCAATCAGCAACCTTGGCGATTCAGTCGCGCGCCATGGACTTCGTACCTCGCGCCCGAACTTCCCGGCGCATCATATCGATGTCGCGCTTCTTCAATGCCAGCGCGACGGAGACCTCCATTCCGGTCGCGTGGAGAAGCAGGGAGAGGGTGCGAAAGGGCTCTGATTGCGCGCTGGCGAGTGCCCGCACATTGTCGAGTGACAGGTAACTCATGCGAGCCGCCGTCGCGCGGGCATCAGGCAATGGCGGACAGCTCTTGGCTCGTCCGTCGTCGGTGCAACGGTACACGGCCGGCCTCGGGACTCCCTGTCCCGAGGCCGGCCGTGTACTGATCAACCGCTAACGGACGAACGCGTAAGCGGCGCCGCTATGGCACCGTGACCGTCTGCGTCACGGAGCTCTGCTGACCCTCGGTGTCGGTGACCGTGAGCGTCACATAGCGCGTGCTGGTGTGCCAGTAATCGGTGCTGACCTTCACTCCGCTCGCCGTGCCGTCGGGTAGCTTGTTGAGATTCCAGGCGTACGCGACGATCCCGACGTCGTCGCTCGATGTCGATGCATCGAACGAGCAGACCGTGCCGCTGCACGACCAGGTGAACTTGGCGACTGGTGCCGCGTCGACTGGTGGCGCGCCGACATCGACCGTCTTGGTAATGCTGCTGGAAAGACCCGCGGCGTCGGTAACGGTGAGCGTCACGTAGCGCGTGCTGGTGTGCCAGTAGTCGGTGGTGACCTTCACGCCGGTCGCCGTGCCATCGGGCAGCTTGCCGAGATTCCAAGCGTACGACGCAATGCCGCCATCGTCCGTCGACGAGGACGCATCGAGGGTGCAGATCGTGCCGTCGCACGACGAGGTGAAGCTCGCGACAGGCGCGTGATTCTCGGTCGGCGCAGTGACGGTCACCTGCTGGGTGAGGATGGCGCGGTGCTCGACTCCGTCTACCCAGACCTCCAGCTTCACGTCGTAGGTGCCCGGCTGGGCGTAGGTGTGGCTGGGCGTCACCGGTTGCGTCGAAGCCGTGCTCGAGCCGTCACCGAACGTCCAGATGAAGTAGTTCAACGCTGGCCCGCTGCCATTGGTCGAGCCGCTCGGGTCGAACGAGCAGGTGAGCCCCGTGCACGAGTACGTGAACGCCGCGATCGGGTAGTCGGAGACGAAGAACGTCTGCGAGCTCGAGCTGGTGAGTCCCTGCGCGTCGGTGATCGTGAGGATCGGAGCGCGCTGACCCGAGTGCGGATATGTCACGGTGACCACCTGACCCGTGGCGGAACCCTCGGGGTACTTGTTCAGGTCCCACGAGTAGGTGACGCCCGGTTTGTCGTCGAGCGAGTTGCTCGCGTCCAACGTGCAGGTGAGCGCATTGCACGACACCGTGAAGATCGCCGTGGGCGGTGCGTTGAACTGGGTGACCGAGAGCTGTACCAGACGCGGAATCTGGGTGCCTGGGACGTCCTGCCCGGTCGGAGGCGCGGTGACGGTCAGCGTCTGCATGTTGTCGTTGAGGCGCCGGACCTCCGGCACTCCGGTGAGCGCGGTGATGTCTTCCATCCCATCGCCCGCCGTCCAGAGGAAGGCATGGGTCGAGCCGTCGGCCAGCGTGCTCCGACCGGCCACGTCCCCCTTCTCGTTCAGCCCCGTCGGCGCGCTGTGCGTACCACCCAGCGTGCCCAGGTCGAGCAGACCGGAGCCCGTCGTGTAGCGGAACGCGTGCGACTGGCCACCCGGGTTGGTATAGGTGCCGACGATCTGGCCGGCGCCGTTGATCTCGACGACCTCGGTGATCGCCGCGCCGGTGCTGATGTTGAGATCGATCATGCCGCTCGCGGACGACCACAAGAAAGCGTGGGTGGCCGCATCCCCAGCGATCTGACTCATGCCGATGATCTGGCCGGCGTTGTTGATGTCCACTGCCTCGCTGTTGCTGCCGCCGAGCGTGCCCAGATCGGTGATGGCACCACCGGCGCTCCAGCGCACCGCGTGTCTGCCGAACGAGGCGGTCGGACTGTAACCGACGATGTCGACGGCGTCGTTGAGCGCGAGCGCCCTCGAATGATTTTCCTGGGCGTCGATGGACAACCCGGGCAGCAGCGGAAGCGGGGAGGTCGAAGTGCCAATGGCGACGAAGCCTCGGTAGGAGGCATTCGGACCGCCCTTCGAGCTTCCCGCGATGGCGCCCGCGCTGTTGATATCGGCCCCGAAGCCATTGTCACAGCAGATGGCGAGCCTCACCAGCTCGCCGCCGGGGGTCCATCGGAACGGCTCGTTGCCGGGCGCGCCCGGGTTGGGGGCCAACCCGAATACGCCTCCGGTCACCTGGGCAGACGCATTGAGACCGATCGCGAAGCCAAGTGGCTGCGATTCACCGGCTGGCACGGTGGGGAAGATCGGCGTTCCCGCTCCACCGGTCAGCATCAGGTCTGGTGGAGTAGGACTCAGGCCGCTGGAGACGGGATCCGTCAGCGCGTCCCCACCGCACGCGGCGAAGAGGATGAGCGCGAGCGCGGCCGTAGCGCGCACGATCGATGAGAGCTGCGGTGTCGGTCGAACGACGGAGGATGACCGACGGAACGAGTCAGTGAGGCGCGTCGGCGGAGATGAGGAGGATGGGAAGCAAGACGGGACGCGAGGCCCCGGAGCATCGGCTTCGACTCGATTGCGCGTTCGGTTTGGTGGCCAAAGCGCGCGCAGGTGGCGCACCGAATCTGGTGCTCTCATGGGCGACCTCCTCGTGTCCTGGAATCCCGAAGCACGACGGCCGGAAGAAGTCGTCGTGGAGACGAGAGAGAGAGTGCCGATCGAGAGGCCTCGCGGACATCAGGCAATGACGGACAGCAGCGCCCGGCCGATGGCTGCATCGTGGTCGTGATGCGCGACGGCTCGCCGCGCGCTCCCCGGTGTCTTCCCGGGTCCCCAACACCAGCGGGGGTCGCATGACCATGCAGCGGACGGCACTCGAGTCATCGTCCCACCCGGCACGAGTCGAGAAGGGAACGCTGCGCCTTCCCGAGCTGACGCTCGTCTTCCTCGCCGCGGGTGCGTTCGTGCGAGTGACGACGAACACTCGTCTCGCGACGGCCGTCTGGATGTTCGGGCTGATCGTCACGGGGGCACCGGTGGTGATGCACACGGTGCGCGTCGCGCTGGCGAAGCGCTTCGCGGCCGACGTGATTGCCTCGCTCGCCATCATCACCGCGGTCGTGCTCGTCCAGCCGCTGGCGGGACTGGTGATCGTACTCATGCAGACCGGCGGAGAGGCCCTCGAACGCTTCGCCGAGGGCCGCGCGTCGGCGGCAGTACGTGCCCTCGAAGAGGATGCGCCGCGAATCGCGCACCGACTGGCTGCGAACGGCACACCACGCGTTGGTGCCGATGCTGAGGACATCGCCGTCGGCGTGATTGCAGTGGGTGATCTGCTGCTGGTGCGTCCAGGGGAGATGGTCCCATGCGACGCCGAGGTGATCGAGGGGTCGTCGCATTGCGACACGTCCCGTCTCACCGGCGAGCCCGTCCCGCGACGGGTCGGTCCCGGAGCCGGGCTCTCGAGCGGGAGCATCAATCTCGATGGCCCGCTGGTGATCCGTGCCTCGAAGACGGCGGGTGACAGCCAGTACGCGAAGATCGTGGAGCTGGTGCGCTCATCGCAGGCGAGCAAGGCGCCACTGCAGCGACTCGCCGATCGCTACGCAGCGTGGTTCACGCCCGTGACGCTCGTCGTCTGCGTCGTCGCGTATCTCGCCAGCGGCGACGTCGACCGGGTGCTCGCCGTGCTCGTGGTGGCGACGCCCTGTCCACTCATCCTCGCGACCCCGATCGCCATCATCGGCGGCGTCAACCGCGCCGCGCGCCGGCTCATCGTCGTGCGTCATGGCGGCGCGATGGAACAGCTCGCCGACGTGACGACGGCCGTCTTCGACAAGACCGGCACGCTGACGGTGGGATCGCCGATGGTCGACGTGGTTCTCGCGGAATCCGGATTCGTCGGCGACGACGTGCTCGCGCTGGCGTCGGCCGTCGAGCGAGGGTCGGGGCACCTGCTGGCGCGCTCGGTCGTGGAGGCGGCACGATCACGGAGCCTCCCCATTCCGACGGCATCGGAGGTCACGGAGACGGCCGGGCAGGGCGTGCGCGGGACAGTCGGAGGACGCAGAGTGTGCGTCGGCGCGCGGAGCTTCGTGTCGCGGTGCGCGTCAATTGCTTCGGACGAGGTCTCGATGTCGGGATACGACCGCGACGGGTTGCGCGCGTACGTGGCGATCGACGGGCGTTTCGCCGGCACGATCGAGTTCGCTGATCGACTCAGACCTGGCTTGGCCGGTCTGTTCGCCGATCTGCGTCGCGCCGGCATCGAGCGATGCATCATCCTGTCCGGTGACTCGCAAGCCCACACCGATGCCGTCGCCGCCCACGCCGGGATCACCGAGGCTCGGGGTGAGCTGCTCCCGCAGGAGAAGGTCGAGATCATCGAACGCATGGTGCGCCGTGGGACGCGCGTGCTCATGGTGGGAGACGGGACGAACGACGCGCCCGCGCTGAGCGCGGCCACCGTCGGCATCGCGCTGGCGGGCCATGGCGGTGGCATCACCGCGGAGGCGGCGGACATCGTGATCCTCAACGACGACCTCGGTCGTGTCGCCGAAGTGATCCACATCAGTCGACGTACCCTTCGAATCGCGCGGCAGAGCATCTGGGTCGGGCTCGGGCTGAGCGCGGGAGCGATGGTGATCGCGGCAGCCGGGTACGTGCCTCCCGTGGTCGGCGCTCTGCTGCAGGAGGGGATCGACGTGGCCGTCATCCTGAACGCGTTGCGCACGAGCCGGCCTGATCGGCTTCTCCCGCTTCGCGCGAAGCCATCCGGCGGCGCGATCAGTGCTGCCCAGCCTCAGTGGTCTTCCCCACAGCACTGAGTGCGCTCTCCCGACAGTGCCCTGCCGCGCCTGGTGATAGGCTACGAGCGTGGTATTAGCCAGCACTACTCCGACCTGCAGGCCGAGTCATGCACACCACCGTGAACGATCAGCATCCACTGGCGCCGACTCCACACGGGACGCTGGCAGAAGTAGGGAAGGAGCTGAGCAACCGACCATACGCCCGCCGTAGTGTGGCGGCGCGAACCGAGCGCATCACCGTGATGCTCGTGGATGATCATCACCTCGTTCGCTCCGGGATAAAGGCGGTCCTGCACGCGTGCGCCGACATCACCGTGGTGGGCGAAGCTGACGGCGGTCGTGCCGCCGTCGCTCTCGCGACGCGATTGCGACCCGAGGTGATCGTGATGGATCTCGACATGCCCGACGGGGACGGGCTCACCGCCACTCGAACGCTGCGGTCTGCCGTGCCCGACTCACTCGTGCTCATCGTCACTCAGTCGCCGGAGCACGAGAAGCTGCTCCCGGTGCTGCATGCCGGCGCTCGAGGCTATCTGTGCAAGTCCGCGGTCGAGCGCGAGCTCGTCGAGGCGATCCGCGTGGTCGCTGCTGGTGAGGTGTACGTCAGGCCCGCCGTGTCCCACGCGCTCGCCACGTCGGAGTCGGAACCTCCACGGCAACGCGATGATGCGCGCTCACGGCTCGATCGGCTGAGCGACCGAGAACAGTCCGTGCTGGTGCTGACGGCCCGCGGATTCAATGGGCCGGAGATCGGCCGTCAGCTGGGCATCACCGCGAAGACGGTGGATACCTACAAGCAGCGAATCGAAGAGAAGCTCGGGCTGTCCCACCGCACGGACTACGTGCGGATCGCTCTCGAGGCCGACCTGTTCGACTGACACCACCTGGAATCGTCGCGGCCACCAGCGTGGCAATCGAAACGAAGCGGCCGGCTGGGTTCTCCAGCCGGCCGCTCCGCTCTCGCTCCGTTCACCAGGCAACGACCGCCAGTCGATCGTCGACCGAGGTAACGCCCGAGGCGCTCCACGCCGCGCGCTCGACGTCGACCCGCTCGGGCCAGGACCGCACCGTGCCCGTGAGCATCACCTTCCCGTCCGTGGCGGTCACCTGAACCTTCTTTGCGTCGGCGTCGGCGCTCCGATGCAGCGCCGCCTTGATGCGCTGCGCGACATCCTGCGGCGAGGCGTGCGGCTTGACCGTCACCGTGGCGCGCACCGGCGACCGGCGGTGACGCGCCCTCGCCCAGCACGATGAGGTGCGGATGAGGCGCGCGCCGTCAGGTGATGGCGGACAATGCGGCATCGGAGGTGCCGAGAAACGTCAGCAGCGCGTTGCTCTTGCCGCTCTTGATGAGCAGGGCGGAATCTTGCTCGGTCGCATCGCACTGAATCGAGATCGAGTCCACGTCGCGAAGGCTGTGGGTCAGATGTGCCTCTCCGGTGTGCATGCCGCCAAACATCAACTCCACCCGCTCATCGTGTGCGTCGTAGGCCGCACCGACGAGTGCGTATCCGGTCTCCTGCACCTGTGCACCGAGCGACGGATCGTCGATCTCGAGCTTGGTGCGACGACCACGATTGCGCCGGATGAAAGTCTGCAGCTCCTCGTTCCACTCGGTAGGCGCACGGGACGTCGACGTGCCGACCATGTGCCGATCCAGTCGCAGCCGCTCGGCGAGCGGCGGTTCGGGCGAGAGCAGCACCGAGCATTCCGCGCCGCGCAGCAGCGCGGCCGAGGTGCTGCCGAGCAGCAACTGTTGTAGTCCACCACGACCATGCGTGGCGGCGACCACCAGGTCCGCACGCTTGGCCCGTGCGACCGCGAGCACGATCTCCGCTGGCTTGCCCTCGAGCGCGTGGGTGTGGACCTCGAACGCGTCGAGCGGCTCGAGGGCGCTGAGCAGCCGCGCGAATCGGTCGGGAAGGGAAGCCGCGTACGCATCGTTCACCGCCTCGAGCGCGGCACTCGGAAACACCGTCGCCAGTCTGTTCCAGGCGTGGACCAGGTGCACTTCGGCGCCCTCGGCGAGCAGCGGCATCGCCATTCGCGCCGCATGGATGCTCTCGGCGCTGAAATCGGTCGCGACGACCGCCGCCCGTGCCAGGGGTCGGGAGTGGTCTCCGACCGCGAGCACCGGACACTTCGCGCGGCGGCTCGTGGCGGCGGCGGTGCTCGACGCCAGCAGGCGATGACGCATCCCATGCGGTCCCGTGCCCATGACGATCAGGCGCGCGCCCCGAGCCTGGGCGAGACGCGGGATCTCGTCCGACGGTACGCCGTAGACGACCTCGATCTCCGGCTCGCCACGTGTCGAGCGGATACCGAGGCGATGCATGCGATCGTGCAGCTGCTCCCTTCGTTCCGATACTTGCTGCTCGACCAGCCAGGGCAGCAGCAGCGCCCGATTGGTCTCGAAGGTGTAGACGGGCGGTGGCTCGACCACGGACACGACCACCAGGTCGCTTTCCTCTCGCGAGGCGATGGTACGGGCTGCCGTGAGAGCGGCGACGCCGCCGTTCGGACCGACAGCCACGACGATGGGGCCCGCTTTCACAGCGCCCGCGGGGGTTTGGCGCGACGCCTGCTCTCGAGATGAGCTCATGACCTCCTCCGTGTGGAGATGGTTGTGCAGTCGATGTCACGAGGGCCAGCGCGACCGCATGCCACCGCTGGACTCGACGGTCAAGGTCGCGACTGGCGACGCAGTGCACCGTCGGCGAATGCCTGACGCCGCGCCGCGCCGCGGTAGCAGAGACTCGCGTACGTGCCGAATTCACCTGACCGGTTACGGAGGTGTTCCATGCCTGCCTCGTCGTCTCATCTGGAAGCGCACGACCCCGAGCGGGACAGCGCAGCGATCGCCGGTGTTACCGGTGCGTCGACGCGTTCAACTCGCCTCCTGGACCTGCGCGGACGCGCGGTGCTGTTCGCGACGGATGGGTCGCCCAGCGCGGTTGCCGGCGCGCACGTCGCTCAGGAACTGGCGCGGAAGTGTCACGCGGTGATCCACGTCGCCTCCGTGGTCGATACGCGAGCTGCGGCCGTCCCGCCCCCGCTCGACCTCGCCCTGGCGATGGGAGACGCCGCCGTGGGCCCGGCGATCCACGCCGAGCAGGCGGAGGCAGTGCGAGCCGGTCTGGCGGAGGCCACCGGGCAGCGCGTCGACTGGCCCGTCAGCGTGGTGCTGGGTACTCCGGCTGCAGCGATCGTGAAGGAGGCCCAGCGGGTGGGCGCGGTGCTGATCATCGTGGGGCTGCGTCGTCATGGCCGACTCGATCGCGCCGTGCACGACGAGACGGCGCTGAACGTCATGCATCATGCCTCCTGTCCGGTGCTCGGCGTCGCGGAGGGAACCCGCAGGCTGCCGACGCGCGTGCTGGTGGCGATGGACTTCAGCGAGGCGAGCGTCATCGCCACGAGAACCGCGCAGTCGATCGCGGACGAGGATGCCCTCTTCGTCCTCGCTTACGTCGCTTCGCCGAGCACGCTCACCCAAGAGGAGGGAGCGGCCGTGATTCATGACCTGGGGGTCAGAGCCGGGTTCGCGCGCGTAGCGGAGGACCTGCGGAAGGACGGCATCACCTTCGACCACGTCGTGCTCCATCAGGCGGTTCAGCGCACCACGGCGGACAGCCTGCTCGAGTATGCCGACGGAGCGCGGTGCGATCTCCTGGCCGCGGGAAGCGTACGTCGCGGCCGGTTG
>DATFOL010000462.1:0-2543 GCA_035265545.1 Gemmatimonadaceae bacterium
GCCGCCGCCACTACCAGGCGTTCCGCCGCCGAGCCGGGTCACGTTCTCCGCCGCAGGGCCTTTCTGTCCCTGAACGACGTCGAACTCCACGCTTTCGCCCTCGTCCAGGCTCTTGAATCCGGATCCGCCGATCGCCGAGTGGTGGACGAAGAGGTCTTTGCTGCCGTCCTCGGGTGTGATGAACCCGAATCCCTTCTCGCTGTTGAACCACTTCACTGTGCCCTTCGTACGCATGGTGTTCGGTGTCCTCTACGAAACGATGAATGGGGAGGCGCTAGCCGGCCACCAGCATTTGCGGTGGTCAACCGGAATGACGCACAACTCACTCCACGGTGGCCTCGCAGCCGGGCGCAACCGGGCTCCACGCCCAGACAACCCCGTCACCGAGGACGCGCGCGACGGTCCCCGTCAAACGTTCGGCGACCTGCCACTGTCGCATCGAGGCGACGTCAACCAGTCCCTTCACCGAGCGCTCCGATGCGACTTCCGATCTCTCCGGCGCTCGTCTGCCTCACGGTGCTCGCGCGCGCCTCCCACGCCGGCGCCCAGAGGGCCGCCGATTCCGCATTCCCTCGGTCGCAGCCGTTCCCCGCGGAGTTTCTCCCCAAGCCGCTGGCCGGCGATTCGACGTTCGTGGGCGAATGGACAGGACGCGTGTCGCTCGCGAAGGGCTCGGTTCCCGTGCGCTGGATCGTCGCGCCGGATGGAAGCGCTCGTCTGTCTCTGGCGGACGGAGAAGAGCGCGCCGGTCGATCGCGCCGCGCCGACGGCCTGCCGGCTCTCGGCACCGTAACTGCGCTTGCGCACAGCCGACCGCCGCCCCCCACCGGCCACCGAGCTCTGCCAATCGCCAGCCGTTCACCGAGGACTTTCGATGCCAGCCATCGAGATCACGTCGACCGCTGCCACGGGGTGGCGAGACGCGCTGCCCGGCATCACGCTCCTGCTGCTCCGGATCATCTCGGCGCTCGTGCTGTTCGAGCACTCCACCGTGCGCGCCTTCGGCTTCCCCGCCAACCCCGACCGGCCGTTCAGGGGCGCGCCCGAGATGTTCACGCGCCCCTGGTTCGCCACCGTGCTCGAGCTGGTCGGCGGCGCGTTGCTCATCCTCGGACTGTTCACGCGACCGACGTCGTTCGTGCTCTCGGGGCTGATGGCGTTCGCCTACTTCATCGCGCACGCACCGGAGAGCTTCTTCCCGATCCTCAACCGCGGCGAGCCGGCCGTGCTGCTCTGCTTCATCTTCCTCTATATGTCCACCGTCGGCGCCGGCCCCTACAGCGTCGACGCCGTGCTGAGTCGGCGGCGCGCGATCTCGCTCATGCGCACGAAACTGCCGTCCATGTAGTCGCGCGACACGCGCATGAGGTCCTCGCGCGTCCCGCCGACGAAGGGGCCGTGGAACACCAGCGACTCCCCGATCGGCGGAGCCGCGTACAGCACGAGTCGCGTCCCCTCGGTCGGCGATGACGTGAGACGCAGCGAGCTCACGCCCTCCTCACTCGAGCGGTCCAGCCACCCGATCTGGCCCGCACGCAGCTCAGCGTTCTCGTCTCCGACGCGTGCCGCACCCTCGAGCACGTAGACGAAGCCCGCCTGGGACGCAGGAAGGTCCACATCTATAGAAAGAGCCCCGCGCTCGAGCCGCACGTCGAGCAGCGTCATCGGCGCGTGTCGTCCGCTCGGCGCGTCCACGCCGCCGGAGCTTCCGGCATACACCACGACTTCCGCGCCGGGCCGGCCGGCTAAAGATCCGTCGACGGAGCCTGCCCTGAGCGACGTCGAAGGGCTCGGGATGACGGGTGCAGATCCCTCGACTGCGCTCGGGATGACAGGTGCAACTGCGCTCGGGATGACAGGCGCAACTGCGCTCGGGATGACAATGGGCTCCCGACGCACGGGCGCCCGGTCACGCGTCGTCGTCTCGAACCACGGCTCGCTCCACCGCTCAGACTCCGGAAGCGCGCGCCAGAGCTGGAGGATCCGCGTGCGTCCCTCCGTCGTCACCTCCTCGTTGTGGATGATGCCGCGGCCGGCGCGCGTCCAAAGAAGGTCGCCCGCGCGCAGGACTCCCTCGTCTCGGTCGATCAGCGCTCCCTCGACGACGAACGTGGCGATCTCGAATCCGGCGTGCGGGTGCTCGCCACCGACGTGTGCGCCGTGCGCCAGCTCGAGCCGGTCGTCGGCGAGCACGATGAACGGATCGTTCGCCGCGAACTCGGCCGGATCGACGACGAGCGACGCCGTGTGCCCCGGTCCGGCGAAGCCGGGCGAGGAGGGCGGCGTCGTCACCGTGCGCACGATGCGCCGACGTACGCTCGAGTGTGTGCTCAATGCATCACCCGCCGCGCGACGAGCGGTGCCACGCCGCCGACCGCACCCACGGCGAGGGCCGCCAGCGCCACGCTCGGCGCCGAGAGCGGCGCGAGACCGAGGATCGCATCGAGTGAGTAGTGGCCCGGTCCGGTGAGGCCGAGCGCGAGCGCGCCCACGGCGTAGAGCACCGGCAGCTCGACGCCGCCGTTCATCGCGAACGCGCCGCT
>DATFOL010000463.1:0-2486 GCA_035265545.1 Gemmatimonadaceae bacterium
GACCGTCGCCGCTCTCCCGCACGACATCGTGGAGCGGTTCACCCAGATCGATCAGGCGGTCGAATCGATCGCGGTGGAGGTCGAGCGCATCGGCGAGGGGCAGCGGTTCATCACGCGGGTCCTCTCGGAGCAGGGGCGACCGGCGCTCGGCGAACCAGCGCCGCGAGGGCTCGAAGTGCGCCGGCGCGACGCCTAGAGCCGGCCTGGCCGGCTCACTGCTGCTTCACCGCCACCCCCGCCTCTCCGGTCGCTTCGGCGCGCACCACCAGCGCGTCGCGCGTCGCGTACAGTCCCTTCACGGCGACGGAGTCCACCGTGGCAGAAAGGGTAACAGCGTCGCCGAGCTTTCTATTGAGGCCGCTCAGGAGCAGCTCGCGCCCCTTCTCGAGCGCGGGCTGGACCGGCACGTGCGCCTTCTCGCGGATCGTCGTTCGCAGCTCGTCCGAGCGGAGCCAGGCATAGCCGCTCACCAGCCTGCTGTCGGTGTCGAGATCGAAGTCGAGGTCCGGCACGTCGACGATTCCCGTTGCCGGCTGGTACCTTGGCGTGCCGATCAGCTGCAGTCGCCCCGTCGCGTCACCGACGAAGGCGATCGAGAGCAGCAGGCGTCCGCGTGACGCGGGGAGCACCGAGATCTCCTGCACGGCGACCGTGCGCCCGGCGCGCGTGAAGCGTCGACCGGCGAGGGCGGTCGTCACGGCCCGCGTGGCCGTAGCGTAATCGACGATCCCGTCCATCTCGATGCGGAAGCCGTCGACGACGCTGTCCTTTGCCAATGGAGGGAGGGCTGTGACGGCGATCTGTGGCTGGGGGCCGGTCACGATCCGGGGTCGCGCGTCGAGCGAGACCGGAACCGTGAGCACGCGTGCCTCTCCACTGACTTTGCCCATGCGGAGCTGCTCCGGGTGTAGCGCGAGCCACACACTGTCCGTCAGTCGGATCGGTCGGCTGAGCAGCCCCCACCAACCGGTGGCGCGCTCCGTGAGGTTCACCGTTCCGACCTTGCGGTCGATGTCGGGCAGCTTGCTGGTGAGTGCCGATTTGGCCGCACCGATCACCCGGTCGGTGACGTCCGTATTCAGGAACCCCACGTCGCAGCGGTCGCGTTGCTCGATCGAGGCCGGCCGGATGCTCACGAGACGCGCGTGCGAGACGAGGTGCCAGTCGGGCGTCAACGTCAGCGGCGTCGCGAGCTCGACGACGATGCGTGGACGCTCCTTCTCGCTGCCGCAGCCGGCGCTGATCGTCGGGGCGAATCGAGCCTTGAAATAGCCGCGGGCACGATACGCGAAGGTGGCGCGCAGGTGCACCTCGCGGCCGGTGGCGAACGCGGTGAACGGGCCACGCGTCGCTTCGAACGCGTAGCGCTTGCGCTGGTCGCCGTTCACCGCGCGAATGCTGTCCATCGAGCCGAACGTCTTCGGCACCACCTGATCGACGAGGCGAAGGACCGCAGTGACGTCGTACTCGAGGGGAACGCTGAAGCGCGATAGTGAAGGCGCGACGGGCGGGGGCGCTCCCACTTCGGGGGGAGCGGTTCTGGTGGCCGGTGCCTCGCGCGAGCACGCGAGAAGCGCCGGAAGGAGCAGCACTGCAACACGTCGAACAGTCGCCAGCGTCGGCATCTTCGCGACAGATTGTGAGGGAGACGCCGTGCGCCACGGCTCGGGCTGTAACGCTACGGTCGCCGATGGAGCCACGCGAGGGCGTGGCGTCACGGCGGCATCCACGGAGAATAGATGACCGTCGATCCCCGCGCTGGCCAACTGCCGGATCCGTCGATGCTCGCGAACATTCCGCGGCTCGTGTCCGCCTACTATACCCAGCATCCCGATCCCGCCCGGCGCGAGGAGCGCGTCGCGTTCGGTACGTCGGGGCATCGCGGGACGTCGCTCACGGGAGCGTTCACCGAGTCGCACATCCTCGCGACCACCCAGGCGATCTGTCAGTATCGCCGCGAGCAGGAGATCGACGGCCCGGTCTTCCTCGGCATCGACACCCATGCGCTCTCGGAGTCCGCGTTCGGCAGCGCGCTGGAAGTGCTCGCGGCGAACGGCGTCGACGCGATGATCGACATTCGCGACGGCTACACGCCGACGCCGGCGGTATCGCACGCCATCCTCGGCTACAATGCCGGGCGCAGCTCCGGGCTCGCCGACGGGATCGTCGTCACGCCGTCGCACAATCCGCCCGAGGACGGAGGGTTCAAGTACAACGGCACCAACGGCGGCCCCGCGGACACCAAGGCAACGGGCTGGATCGAGCAGCGGGCCAACGCGTTGCTCGCCGACGGCCTTCGCGAAGTGAAACGCATGCCACTCGCGCGGGCGCGCACCGCGAGCACCACCCACCGATACGACTACGCCAACGACTACGTGGCCGACCTGCCGAACGTCGTCGATCTCGACGTGCTTCGCGGATCGTCGCTGCGGCTCGGTGTCGATCCACTGGGCGGTGCGGGAGTGGCGTACTGGGGATTGATCGCC
>DATFOL010000464.1:0-12607 GCA_035265545.1 Gemmatimonadaceae bacterium
CACCTCGGCGAGCGACTCCCAGATGGTCGGGATGTCCTCGATGCGCAGCCAGTGCAGCTGGAAATTCTGTCGGTTGGTGATGTCGATGCTGCCGCGGGCGTAGACGTCGGAGATGTCCGAGATGCGGCGCACCATGTCAGACGTCAGGAAGCCGTTCGGCGTCCGGACGCGCATCATGAAGAACGGCATCTCGTCGCCGCGCGTCCCCCGTCCGTCACCCTGAGTGTAGAGTCCCCACGCGCGGAAGCGGACGGTCAGGTCGTCGTGGTCGATGGCCGAGAAGCCTTCGCGCGCGTAGCGGCGGATGTCGTCCATGATCGACCACGGCGCCTTCTCGCGCTTCACGCGCTCGACGCGCTGGGCCGCCGTCTCCTTCACCGGCGTCAGCTCGGTCGAGGTCTCGGGAGTAGTCGTGGTGGGAACGGTCATGTCTCAGACTCGGGAAAGAAGGGTGAGGCCACTGAGCAGCACGAGGGTCGTCGCGCCCCAGCGCACCGCGCCGGGTTTCGAGCGGCGCGCGACCCAGCCACCGGCGAGCACGCCGGGGATGGAGCCGATGAGCAACTGGCCGACGAGCAGCGTATCTACGTTACCGAGGCTCCAGTGCGCGGCGGCGCCGGTGCCGGTGATGAGCACGGCGTGCGCGATCCCGGTGCCGATGAGCAGGGCACCCGACAGCGGCGAGAAGAGCACGAGCGCCATGTCGACGAGGCTGCCGCTGCCGACCGACGTCGCGCCGACGGTGATGCCGATCGCGGCGCCGAGGAGCGCGATCGACTGGGCGCTGGGGTGACGCAGTCGCTCGACCCAGTGTGCATCGCGCCTGCGCGCGAGCTCCATGAGCAGCGCCAGCACCGGTGTCAGTACCAGCACGACGCCGATCAATAGGCGGATGGTCTGCGGCGCGCCGGCGAAGTGCGCGAGGACACGCGTGCCGACGAGCACCCCGGGGATACTGCCGATCGCCATCAGCCATACCCAGCGCCACGAGATCGTGTCGCGGCGAATGTGCGATCCGACCCCGACGATCTTCGTGAGGAGTCCGAACAGCAGGTCGCTCCCCACCACGGTGGCGGGCGGGATGCCGAGGAAGAGCAGGACGGGCGCCATGAGCGCACCGCTCCCCACGCCGGTGAGCCCGATCATGAAGCCGACCACCGAACCGGCGGCGATGAGATTGACCAGCATCGCGCTCACGGCTCGCTCCGCGAAGGAGTCGATGTGCCGATCGACGTGAAGGTGTGGAGACCGCACTCGGTCTTGCCCGTGCCCGCCCAGCGGCCCGCGCGCTCGTCCTCGCCCGCGCGCGTCGCGCGCGTGCATGGCCAGCAACCGAGGCTGGAGTATCCCTGGTCGAGCAGCGGGTTGTACGGAATCCCCTTGTCGAGCAGGTAGCCCCAGATCTGGCCGCGCGTCCAGTACGCCAGCGGGTAGACCTTCGCCAGCGGTCGACCGTTCGTCAGATGATGCTCGACGACTTCCGTGTTCGCGCGCGTCGCGCCCTGATCGCGGCGCACGCCGCTCACCCACGCGTCGAAGTCGCCGAGGGCGCGCTGCATCGGCTCCACCTTCCTGATCGCGCAGCAGCCGTCGGTGTCCGTCTCGTACAGCGGGCCGGGATCGGTGAGCGGCTTGTACTCGACGAGGTTGAGCGCGTAGCGGCTCACGAGCTCGTCGCGCAGGGCGTACGTCTCGGGGAAGAGAAAGCCCGTGTCGAGGAACACGATCGGCGTGGATGGCTCGATCTGGCTCGCCATGTACGCGAGCGCGACACCCGGGCCGCCGAAGCTCACCGTCACCGCGGTGCGTCCCGGGAAGGTGCTCAGCGTCCAGGCGAGGATCTCCTCCGGCGTGCGCTCGCGCAGCCCGGCCGCCGCCGACTGCAAGCCGGCGGGAGTCAGGATCTCGGACGAGTCGCGCGTCGAGAGGGTCATTGGCTCAGGCCACCGACGTCGATTGCAGGGCGGGGAGGAACCCGCGACGCCGCAGGGTGTCGAGCACACGCTCCACGCTCTCGCCGATCGTCTCGCGTTCGGTGTTGACCTCCACGTCGGGCGCGCTCGGCGGCTCGTACGGATCGGACACGCCGGTGAAGGCGGTGATCGCGCCCGCGAGCGCCTTGTCGTAGAGCCCCTTCACGTCGCGTCGGATGCACGTCTCGAGCGACGCGTTGACGTAGACCTCGATGAATGCGTCGCCATCTCGCGGCGGGCTTCCTCGCGCGCGGCGCGGTAGGGCGAGATCGCCGCGGTGATCACCGCCACGCCGTTGCGGCAGAGAAGCTTCGCCACGTAGGCGATGCGCCGCACATTGGTGTCGCGATCCTCGCGCGAGAAGGTCAGCCCCTTCGACAGATGCTCACGCACCTCGTCGCCGTCGAGCACCTCGACGGCCGCGCCTTCCGCGCGCAGGCGGTCGGCGACGGCGCTGGCGATCGTCGACTTCCCCGCTCCCGAGAGTCCCGTGAGCCAGAGCGTGAAGCCGCGACGCGTCTGACCGCCGGACAGAGAGCCCGGAGCGACGGTCACCGAGGTGTGGTGTGCGGTGTGAGACATGTGTGATCCGGATGACGAATGCGTTGTGTGGTGTGGCCGGCGCTGCCGCCGATCACATGTACCCTTCGCGGCGGAGCGACTCGAGCCCGCCGCCGTCGTCCTTGTCCTGCGCGCGTCCGGACCGTTCGGCGATGTTCGCGAAACGGCCGCTCTTCAGCTCGACGATGATCTCCTTCACGTCCTTGGCGTCCGACACCACCGACTTGGTGCATGGCCAGCAGCCGAGCGAGCGAAAGCGCTCTCCCTTGCCCTGGTCGTAGTAGAGGCTCACGGTCGGGATGCGCTCGCGCTCGATGTACTCCCAGATGTCGAGCTCCGTCCAATCGAGCAGCGGGTGGATGCGGACGTGCGTACCTGGCGCGAACTCGGTGGCGTACTGATTCCAGAATTCCGGCGGCTGGTCGGCGATGTTCCAGTTGTTCTCGCCCGAGCGCGGCGAAAAGTAGCGCTCCTTCGAGCGGCTTCCCTCTTCGTCCGCCCGCGCGCCGACGATCACTCCCGTGTATGGCTCCTTGTTCGTGTCGACGACGTACTTGCCGACCTTGTGGTCGAAGCGGTACCGCTTCCCCTCGCCGGACAGTGTCCGCCGCAGCGCTTCGGTCTTCAGATTGCCGCAGCAGGTGAGCCGGTCGACGTTCCCGTCGGGGAAGGTCTGCTTGGCGGCGAGCGCCTCCTCGTTCTGCCCGTAGATCACCGTGAGACGCCACTCGGCGGCGAGCCGGTCGCGATACTGGATCATCTCGGGGATCTTGTAGCTCGTGTCGATGTGCACGAGCGGCATCGGCACATGCCCGAAGAACGCCTTGCGTGCGAGCCACAGGAGCACCGTGCTGTCCTTGCCGATGGACCAGAGCATGGCCAGCTGCGGAAAGCTCGCGTACGCCTCGCGCAGCAGGTGCACGCTGCGGTGCTCGAGCTGGTCGAGATGATCGATGCGACTCGCCCGGCTGGGCGCGGGCGCCGTAAGGGTCGTGCTCATGACTGACTGCTCCATTCCTGAAGCCACGCGAGTACTTCCGCGCCGGCTTCGTCCAGGCTCAGGCGACCGGTGTCCAGCCGTACCTCGGGCTGCACCGGCGCCTCGAATGCGTTCTCGCTGCTCTCCGCGCCTCGCGCGGCCAGCACTTCCGGCGCGGCGTGCAGGTGGATCTCCACGAACTCCGTGGCGAGCGACCGAGCGAATCGCCGCGACTCCTCCTCGGGGGCGCCGACCGCCACGATCACCGCCGCGCCATGTGATTCGAGGCGCGACGCGAGCCATGCGAGGCGCCGCACGCGCAGGTCCTGCTCGGCGCGTGATCCGCCAGCAGGGAATAGCGCGCCAACCGTGTCGTCGTCGAGAATCTCGACCTTGGCGCCGGACCGCTCGGCCCGCCCGGCGAGCCAGCGCGCGAGCGCACTCTTGCCCGCGCCACGCTCTCCGCTCAACCAGAGCACGCCCGGTCGAAGCGCCACCGCCGCCACGCCATCGCGTGTGCGCGCGGCGCGAGCTTCCGCTTGCGTCAGCGCGTCGCGAACGACGCCGCCGCCGCTGATGCTGAAGTTGTCGACGAGGACGAAGCGGCTCGTCGCCGCCAGCTCGGACGCGCGGTCGAATGCGATCGGGTGTCGCAGCTTGAGCACGCAGTCGGCGACCTCGTTGCGCACGACGGCGGTTCGATCGGTGACCGCCTCGAGCGTGGAGGCGTCGAGCACGCGCTCGATGTGCTCGAGGTGCACCGACACGCGCGCCGTCCCGAGCTTGAGCGTGTAGTTCCGGCCAAGCTCGAGCGGGCGCGCGCCGAGCCAGAAGATGCTCGCGCGGATGCGCGTCGCCGTCACGGGCTGCGGCTCGTGCGCGAGCGTCACCAGCTCGCCGCGCGTGACGTAGATCTGCTGTGCGAGCGTGAACCCCGCCGACTCACCAGCACCGGCGACGCTTGGCGCGATGCGGTTGAACGCCTCGAGTGACTTCACGCGCGTGCGCTTTCCCGACGGATGGAAGAGAACTTCATCACCCACCCGCACCCGGCCGCTGTCGATCGTGCCGGCAACGATGCGCCGGTCGTCGCCGTCGTTCGTGAACTTGAACACCGCCTGCACAGGCATGCGGAACGGTCCGTCGACCGCCTCTCCCTGGCTCCGGAAGGCGTCGAGCGCCTCGAGCACCGTTGGGCCGGTGTACCACGACATCGCGGTCGACCGCATCGCCAGGTTGTCGCCCTCGCGCCCGATCACCGGAATGATCGCGGCCGGCTTCATGTCGATCGTGGCGAGGAAGTCGCCGAGATCGCGCGCGAAGGCGTCGAATGCATCCTGGCGGCATCCGACGAGATCCATCTTGTTCACGACGACGGCGATCTGCCGCACGCCGAGCATCGAGAGCAGATAGGCGTGACGCCGCGTGTTCTCCTGAATCCCCTCGCCCGCGTCCAGCACGAGCAGCGCGGCCTCGGCGCGCGCCGCGCCGGTCACCATGTTCTTCAGGAATTCGACGTGACCTGGCGCGTCGAGGATCAGGTAGCGCCGCTTGGGCGTGCGGAAGAAGACGCGCGCCGCGTCGATGGTGATCCCCTGCGCGCGCTCGTCCTTCAGCGCGTCGAGCAGGAAGGCGTATTCGAACGGCTTCGAAGTGCGTGCGCAGAGGTCCTTGATCTGCTCGAGCTTCCCCTCCGGCAACGTGCCGGTGTCGGCGAGCAGGCGCCCGATGATCGTGCTCTTGCCGTGATCGACGTGGCCGACGATGACGATCCCCATCCGTGCCTCGACTTCGGCCGGATCCGCGATGGCGCGGAAGGGGTTCGGCGTCGCGTCGTCGAAGGGCAGCCCCTCCTCGTCGAGACGGAGCGGACGGCTGGTCGTGGCGGAGCTGGACACGACGCTCATGCCGCGCCCTCCCCGCGCTGCGCGACGGCCGGGAGCCCACGGCCATTCAAGACGAGACGCGACTCGAGGCGAACGTCCGGCGCGAGCGTGTGCGAGATCGAGCAATAGGTCTGGAACGACAACGCGATCGCCCGTTCCGCGTGCGCGACGTCGATGCCCTCGCCATCGATCGCGAACTCGAGCCGAGCCTGCAGCACTCGTCGCGGCGCGGTCGGGCGGCGTTCGGCGTCGACTTTGACGTCGAGCCGCGCCGCCGGTGTCCGGCGCTTCGCCAGATACTCGATCACGTCGATGGCCGTGCACGCGGCCAGTGCGCCGAGCATGGTGTCCACCGGCCCGAGTCCCTCGCGACCGGCCGCGTCGATCGTCACGGCTGGACCGCCGGGACGACCGATCTCGTACCGGCGCTCGCCCAGCCACGTCGCGTGCACCGTGGTGGACGTGGGCCGCGGCGCGTCGAGCTCCTGCGTCGTCGCCGCGCGCTCCGTGTCGGCGGCCGTCATCGGGCGACTCGCTGGCGGAGGGTGGGGTTCGGCGACGACATGCTGGCGAAGGGTGCGAGGTGATCGTGAGAGGGCATCGGTGCTCGATACAAAAAACGGCCGCTCGTTCGAGCGGCCGGGTTGGTCATCCCCTGTGGGTGGAGGCTGCGCGTTCTCAGCTACTCCGCTCCCGGCCGCGATGTGTGTGTGGGCGCTTCGCCGCACAACAGCAGGCGATAATCGCCGGACACATACACGCGCACCCACACCCCGCCGCGCGGGCAGCGCAGACGGTCCAGCGAGCGGTGAGGGCGAGCGGTGCGTGGGTCACGGATGCGTCGGTGCGAAAGCTTCGGGATGCTCGGTCGTGTGTATACAAAAAATGCCCGAGCGAGATGGCCGCCGGGCACGTTCGCGTTTTAGCTCGTTCTTTAACGTGGCGGCAATAGGCGGCAAATCACCACGGGCTTCGATTGGTTCCCGCAACCTATGCCGAGACTGTGGACGCGTCAAGCGCTGGAGTGATCGGGATCAGCACAGCGAATCACATGAAGGCTTGCCTGGCGCGTCGCGACCTGCCCCACGCCGGAGCCGAGGGATAACTTGCCGTCCATCATGAACATCCACTCCGAATCCGAGACCGATCCCGAGCTGGAGCGCCGGGAAATGGCGCTGAGGAGGTGGCTCGCGGCGCACGCTCCGGTCGCGATCGGCTACAGTGGTGGGGTGGATTCGGCATACCTCGCCGTGGCCGCGAGAACGGCGCTGGGTTCCTCCGGGGTGCTAGCGATCATCGGCCGGAGCCCGTCGTATCCGGATGCGCAGTGGGCGAGCGCGCGGGCGGTAGCGCGTGATTTCGACGTGCCCGTGCTCGAGCTCGACACAGCCGAGCTGGAGGATCCACGTTACGCGGCCAATCCCAGCAATCGCTGCTACTTCTGCAAGACCGAGCTGTGGAGCAAGCTGGTCCCGGTGGCCCTCGCGCGTGGGTTCTCGACCGTTGCCGATGGGACGAACGCCGACGATCTCGCCGACTGGCGACCGGGGGCGCAGGCGGCCCGAGAGCACCGGGTCCGCAGCCCACTCGCCGACCTCGGTTTCTCGAAGCAGCACATCAGGGACGCATCGCGAAGGCTCGGGATTCCCACCTGGCAGCAGCCGTCGTCCCCATGCCTGTCTTCACGCCTTCCTTATGGAACGGAGGTGACTCGGGAGCGGCTTCATCAGGTGGAACGCGCCGAGGCAGCACTTCGGGAGCTCGGGATCGCCGGCGATCTCCGGGTACGCTACCACGAGGACCTGGCACGAGTGGAGCTGTGCGCCGACGAGCTGACGCGATGGCTCCAGCCGACTCGCCACGCTGCGCTGCGTGAGGCTTTGCTGGCCACGGGCTTCCGGCGGGTCGCGATCGATCTGCGCGGCTTCCGCTCGGGGTCGCTGAACGTGCTTCACGGCGTCGGGGCGTGACGGAGCCTGGGCGCGGCGACCGCACTGGGCGCAACGCCGCCGCGCTCGCCGTGGCGATAAGCCAGCTGGGTGTGGAGTGCGTGCTCGAGGCACGCGGCGGTCTCGTACTGCTGCTGCCCGTCGCGACGAGTGTCGAGAAGCTCCAGGATCAGAACACGCGACGCGCCGTGCTCGCGCTCGCGCGGCAGCATGGCTTCACCCACGTCGCGCTCGAGATGCCCGACGAGCGGAGAGATGACGGCGCGACGGGCGACGATGCGTCTGTTCTTCGCGATTGAGCTCGGTGACGACCTGCTGGACCTGCTGGAAGAGACCACGGCGCCGTTGGTCGCCGAGGCACCCGAGCTCGCGTGGGTGGCGCGCGACAAGCGCCACCTCACGTTGAAGTTCCTCGGCGATGTGGACGAGGCAGCGGTACCCAGGCTGACGATGGCGGCCGACCGTGCCGCGGGACGTCACGCCCGCTTGGAGATGTCGGTGCGCGAGGTGGGGGCGTTCCCGAACTTTCGCCGGGCACGCGTCGTATGGATCGGGGTAGAGCAGGATCCGCGGCGGGAGCTGCTCCACCATGATCTCGAGGAGGCCTGCGTGCACGAGGGCTTCGAGGTGGAAGGGCGGCCATTTCGTCCGCATATCACGCTTGCGCGAGTGCGGACGCCGCTGCCGGTCCAGCGGATGCGAAGCCTGGCACGGGTGGCGCGCTCGGTGCGAGTGCGGGCCACGGTGCCGGTAGAGCGGATCACGCTGTTCGAGAGTACTCTCGCACCTTCGGGTGCACGTTACCGCCGCGTCCACGCGGCGCCACTCGGAGGACGTTGACCGATGGGTTGTTTCGCTCGGCTGGGATGCCTGGTCATGCTGGCCCTGCTCGCCATCGGCGGCTGGCTCACGCGCGATCGCTGGTTGCACAAGGTCACGGGAAGCGCTCCCGCGACGACCACCGCTGCGTCTCCGTGGCAGCCGTTGAGCCCAGAGGCGGGATCGCGTGGCAAGCGCAAGATCGACGACCTCGCGAACCCCTCCGGTCCCGTGTTCACGAATCTTTCGGCGAGCGAGGTGGCATCGTACGTCTTCCAGACGGTGGCCCGCACGATCCCCGCTTCGGCCGACAGCGCGGAAGCCGCCGTGATCGGGGACGCACTCTACGTCCGCGCCGTTCTGCCGATGCGCGAGATCGCCGGAACCGGCGTGCTCGGCCCGCTCGCCGGACTGCTCAACGACCGTGAACGGCTGCAGCTCGGCGGCAGCTTCCGAGTGATCAGGCCGGGCCTGAGCGAGTTCGAGGTTCGGGAGATCAAGCTGCGCGACTTCAACGTGCCGAGAGGAGCGATCCCGCGGCTCGTACAGCAGATCTCGCGCGGGAATCGCCCCGAGGGCGTCGCACCGAATGCGCTCGCCGTCACGACGCCGCGCAGCCTGGCCGATGTGCGCATCGCCAACGGACGGGTCACGCTCTACAAGACGACGGCAGGCGCCAACCCGTGAGCCGACGCATCCTCATCGTCGACGACGAGCAGGGCATCCGCGCGGCGCTCGGCCAGCTTCTGGAGTTCGAGGGGTACGAGGTGCGCACCGTGGCGAATGCGGTGGACGGCCTGGCGGAGTATGCGCGCTTCAAGCCGCACCTCGTCTTCATGGACGTGAAGATGGCGGGGATCGACGGTCTGGAAGCGCTGCGCAAGCTGCGCGAGCAGGACCCGGGGGCGATCGTCGTGATGATCAGCGGTCACGCCACCATCCAGACTGCGGTCGAGGCGACCCAGCACGGTGCGTACGACATTCTCGAGAAGCCGCTCGACACCGATCGCATCCTCGTCACCTTGCGCAACGCGCTGGCGCATCTCGATCTCCACGAGGAGAACACGCGGCTGCGCGACGCCGTGCGCTCGCGGTTCGAGATCGTCGGGTCGTCGTACGCGATCCGTGCGGTCACCGAGAAGATCGAGCGGGTCGGGAAGACGCCGGCGCGGGTGCTCATCACCGGGGAGAACGGCACCGGCAAGGAGCTCGTCGCGCGAGCCATCCATGCCCAGAGCACGCGATCGCAGGCTCCGTTCGTCGAGGTGAACTGCGCCGCGATTCCCTCGGAGCTCATCGAGAGCGAGCTGTTCGGACACATGAAGGGCTCGTTCACCGGTGCGGTCGCCGACCGCGCGGGCAAGTTCGAGCAGGCGCACGGCGGGACACTCTTCCTCGACGAGATCGGCGACATGAGCCTTGCCGCCCAGGCCAAGGTGCTGCGCGTGCTTCAGGACGGCGTCGTGACGCGCATCGGAGGATCGAAGCCCATTCAGGTCGACGTGCGCGTGCTCGCGGCAACGAACAAGGACGTGGAAGCCGAGATCACCGCCGGGCGGTTCCGCGAGGATCTCTACTACCGGTTGAACGTCGTCCCGATCCACGTGCCTCCGCTGCGCGAACGCCGAGAGGACATTCCCCTTCTCGTCGGGCATTTCATCGCGCAGCTCACGGGACCGGGTGGCCTCGCGCCACGCGCGATGACGGATGACGCTGTCACGCGTCTCTCGCAGCTCGAGTGGCCTGGCAACGTACGCGAGCTGCGCAACACGATCGAGCGCCTGCTGATCCTGTCGAGCGGCCCACGCATCACCGCGGAAGACGTCGACCGGCTCGTCGGGCGCCGCGCCGACGCGGGCGAGGGAGGATTGGGGAGCCTGCTCGACGTGCCGACCTTCGAGGAGTTCAAGCACGCGGCGGAGCGCGCATACCTCGTCGCGAAGCTGCGTGCGTATGACTGGAACGTCAGCGAGACGGCTCGCGCGCTGGACATGCCTCGCTCGAACCTGTACAAGAAGATCGAGCGCTACGCGCTCAGCCGCGAAGGCGGAGGCGTGCCCGCGCCGGTGACCGGCTCCGATGAGGACGACGACGAATGACCGATTGGGACGCGGAGCTGAAGAAGATCGACCGACAGCTCGAGTCGATGTCCGACTCGGCGCTGATCCCCGCGCCGGCGAAGACCGCGCCGCCGGCGGCGAAAGCGCAGGTCGCGGCGGAGCGTGCGACCACGCGCACCTGGGGCGCATTCCTGCGCCTCGCACTGGCCACCGCGCTCGGCGTCGGCATCCTGTTCTGGCCGTATTCGCACCGATGCGGCGTGGGCGCCGCGGCCTACCTCGCGGCCACGGCCGCGATCGTCGCGGGCGGGCTGTGGAGCAGCGTGTGGACGTGGCGGCATCGCACGGCGCGCGCGCACGTGCTCTCCCTGCTGCTCGTGGTGTGGGGGATCGTGCTCGGAGCGATCGAGCTGCTGCCGCGCACAGGATACGCGAAGCCCGATCCTGAGCGACCGATGGGGTGGACCTGCGCCGCGCCAGCGCCGGTGTCGCCGGGGATGGCGCAGCCCACAGCGGCCCCCGCGCCGCGCTGATCGATTCGGCACAGGGCGCACCAACGCTAGATTTCGCCGATGACCAAGACCTTTCAGAACTTCATCGCCGGCGCGTGGTGCGCACCGGCGAGCGGTGAACATTTCGAGAATCGCAATCCCGCCGACACGCGCGATCTCATCGGACGCTTTCCGCTGTCCGACGCGACCGATGTCGATCGTGCCGTCGCTTCGGCGCAACGCGGCTTCGAGATCTGGCGGCGCACACCGGCACCAGCTCGCGGCGACGTGCTGCGACGTATCGGCGACCTCATGGTGCAGCGCAAGGAGGAGCTCGCGGATCTCATGACCCGCGAGATGGGGAAGCCGCTCACCGAGACCCGCGGCGACGTGCAGGAAGGAATCGATACCGCGTACTACGCGGCGACGATGGGCCGCCAGCTCGCTGGTCGCACGGTGCCGAGCGAGATGCCGAACAAATGGGCGATGAGCTTCCGGCGGCCGATCGGCGTGGCCGGGATCATCACGCCGTTCAACTTTCCGTTGGCCATCCCGACCTGGAAGATGTTTCCGGCGCTGCTGTGCGGGAACGCATGCGTGTTCAAGCCGGCGGAGGACGTGCCGCACACCGGGCACGTGCTCGTCGAGATCATGCTGGACGCGGGGTTGCCGCCCGAGGTGATCCAGCTCGTGCACGGGCTCGGCGAGGACGTCGGCGCGCCGCTCGTCGCGCACCCGGGCGTTCCGGTGATCTCGTTCACGGGATCGACGGAGACGGGCAGCATCGTCGGCGAGACCTGTGGGCGGCTGCACAAGCGCCTCTCGCTGGAGATGGGTGGCAAGAACGCGATGATCGTGATGAACGACGCCGATCTCGATCTCGCCCTCGAAGGCGTGCTGTGGGGCGCGTTCGGGACCACGGGACAACGCTGCACCGCGACCAGCCGGCTCATCCTCCAGTCGGGGATCCACGACGAGCTTCTCAGCCGGCTGATCGATCGCGCGCGAGCCATGACGCTCGGCGACGGTCGCAAGGAGGGGACGGACGTCGGTCCGCTGATCCACGAGAGCTCGCGTTCGAAGGTCGAGCGCTACGTCGACGTGGGGCAGGCCGACGGCGCGGACCTGGTATGTGGAGGGCGGCGCGCCGAGGGGAAGGGGCTCGACTACGGATTCTTCTTCGAGCCAACGATCTTCGCGCGGGTGGAGCAGGGCATGCGGATCGAGCAGGAGGAGATCTTCGGCCCGGTACTGAGTGTGATCCGCGTCGCAGACGCCGAGGAGGCGTTCCGGGTGAACAACGGTGTCCGTTACGGGCTCTCGTCGTCTCTGTACACGAGCGACGTGAACCTGGCCTTTCGCGCATTCAACGAGCTGGACAACGGAATCACCTACATCAACGCCCCGACGATCGGCGCAGAGGCCCATCTTCCGTTCGGTGGGGTAAAGCAGACTGGAAACGGGCACCGCGAGGGGGGCTGGGAGGTCTACGAGTTCTACTCGGAGACGAAGGTCGGCTACTGCGACTTCTCCGGCGCGCTGCAGCGGGCGCAGATCGACAATTACCTGGGCACGCCCGATTGAGGGCGGCCGTCCGGGTGAGCCGGGACGCGCTTGCTGCGCCCCGGGGACTCGGATTAATTGTGCAGGTGGCCATGCTTGGATCCCCGGAGCCGATACAGTCGTCGTCGTTGCAGCGCTCGATCACCCCCGAGCGCCGGATCGAGGCGTTGCAGCACGTCAACCGCGGACGTGCGAGCCTGGGATTCCTCTGGGACTGGGCGAAGATCTTCACGATCTCCGTCGTGCTGTTCTTCGGGATCAAGACTTTTCTCGTCGAGGCGTTCAAGATTCCGAGCGGCAGCATGGAGCGGACGCTGCTGGTCGGC
>DATFOL010000465.1:0-2842 GCA_035265545.1 Gemmatimonadaceae bacterium
AGAATTGGGGCAGAACCCGACACACGCCACACAGGTTCTCGATGTCGGGTCTCGCGATGGAATTCCGATTAGGAGAGTGACGCTCACTCTCTGATCGGAGACTCGCCGCCATGGACCGCCCACGCCGCGCTCGGCGCTTCGCCGCACTACTGCTGTCCGCCCTCTCGCTCGTCGCCGCCTGCGCCGACCGGCTCACGGAGCCGCGCCCGCTCGACGCGCCCGCGCCGTCGTTCACCATCCTCGACGCGGCGCACGGTGGCACGGCGGGGTTTTACTTCCTCGCGCCGATGGTGCCTGCCCCCACCTATTCGGGGACGTTCGACGGCACGAAGGCGCCCGTCATCACGATCTGCGTCCTCGCTGACGGCACGTGCAGCGCGACGATGGCGACGTTCTCGGGCTCGCAGGTGAGGGTCGACTTGTCGGCGCAGTCGTATGGTGTGAGCTGGAAGACGAAGGACGCGGGCTTGGACCCCACGAAAACCTACCGCATCCAGATCACGCTCGGCGCGACGGTGCTCGGGTATGCCGACGTGGTGGTGGTCGCCAACGGCAGCCAGATCAAGACGGTGGACCGCACGGGCTACGTGGCGCTGATCAACGGCGGCGTGCTGCAGATCCGCTTCCGGATCGAAACGGTGGCACCTCCACCGCCGCTAGGTGCATGGGAGAACGGAGACCTGATCACGTACTCGCAGGAGAGCTGGGGCGGTGACCCGACTGCAAGCACGGCTGCGGCATTGCTGCTCTCCAACTTCGGCGTCGTCTATCCCGACGGCTTCGTCGAGGTAGGTATCTCCGGCGCCGCCGGTACCTCCATGATCTTCACCTCCGCCCCAGTGATCCTCGCCTACCTCCCGGCGAATGGTGCGCCATTCAGTCTCAACAATGATCTACTCGACCCGACGTCATCGGCATCGGGAGTTTTCGGCGGCGACGTCCTCGCCCTTCAACTCGATGTCGACTTCTCCGACGCGGGGACGCTCGGCGGCACTTCGGGTCTGAGGTTCGGTGATCTCCGGCTCTGCAATCTCTCGAACGCGCCTGCCTACGACGGCATGACCGTGCGCCAGTTCCTCGCCGTGATGAACACCGCACTCGGCGGCGGGCTCACGGGCGCGGTCGACTTCGATGCCCTCCACCCTCTGGTGCAGGACGTGAGCGCTGGTTTCGACGGCGGCTCCGTGAGTCCATTCGCGTCACAGCACCTCGTCAATGGCACCTGTCCGTGACATCCGCGCGTCAATGGACCGGCGAGCATGGCCGCGCGCTCGTCGAAGCAGCGGGACGGCGACTAGCGCAGCCGCTCCACCGCCGCTGCCGCCACGCTCGCGAGATGCGGCTGCGTCCTTTCCTGCTTCGCCAGCACGACCGAGGCGTCACGGATCAACTGCTCGGCGCGAGCGCGCTGCCCTGCTGCGGCGAAACACTCGCCAAGCACCAGCCTCGCCTCCGCGGTCCGCCAGTCATCGCGACCGTACCGCTCCTGACTCATGGCGAGCGCGCGTTCGAGCATGCTCATGGCTTCGGTCGAACGCTGGCCGCGGATCGACACGCGACCGAGGCCGATCCGTGCCGTGACGAGCGCACCGTACTGTGGCGGCTTCGCCGGGTCGAGCGTCTCGAGCGCCGCGCGCAGCAGGGGCTCCGCCTCGTGGTCATCCCCGCGCGCTCCTCGCTCCGCGAGCGCGCGCCCGAGGTTCACGCTCGACAGCAGCGAGTTCGGATGCGCGGCCCCGACGAGTTCGCGAAACATCAAGGTCGCCTCGCGATGGAATGCGATCGCCGCGTCGAGGTCTCCCGTCAGATACCGCACGCGGCCGATCAAGCCGAGGTTGCGCGCGATCGAGGTGTGCCGCGCGCCATGCAACGACCGCCGCATCTCGAGCGACTCGCGATACGTACGCTCTGCCTCGGCAAGCTCTCCCTTGGCGGCGAGCACCCCTCCGAGCCCGGTGAGGCTCGCCGCCACGTACTCGTGCCGCGGTCCGAAGATCTGCCGGTCCAGCCGCAGCGCGTCGCGGGTCAGCGTCTCCGCCTCGGCCACGTTGTTTCGTTCGGCCAGCAGCAGGAAAGCGAGGTTGTTCATGGCGAGCGTCACGCTCGGGTGCGCGTCGCCGAGTGCCTTTCGCTTCGCCGAGAGCGCCCGACGGAACAGCACCTCCGCCTCGTCGATCTTGCCACGCAACTGCTGGACCTGCGCGAGGTTGTTCAACTTCTGTGCGGTGAGCGGATGATTCTCCCCTAACCGCGCGAGATCGATCGAGAGCGCCTCGCGCTGGATCGGCTCCGCCTGATCGTACGCCGCCTTGAACCAGAGCAGCAATCCGAGGTTCGACAAGCTGTTCGCCACCGCGAGATCGTCCTTGACGGGAAGAGCGCGACGGATGGCGAGCGCCTCCCGAAAGAGCGGTTCGGCCTCGTCGTACCTGCTGCGCCCCTGGAGCAGCGTGGCCACGTGATCCAGGCTCTCGGCGGTTGCGGCGTCCTGGCTCCCCAGCAGCTCGCGGCGCAGCGCGAGCGCATCGCGCAGGAGTGGCTCCGCCCGCTCGATCTGCGATTGCTGACGCAGTGCCTCACCGAGTTGATCCATTGCTTCCGCCACGGCGACGTGGCGCGGGCCGAAGAGCGCTCGGCGCTGCCGGAGCGCGCGCTCGAGAAGCGGAACTGCGTCGCCGAACAGGCCGAGCTTGGTGTAGACCCGCCCGAGCACGCCGCGCAGCTCCGACTGGACCTCCGGCTGCGTCACGAGAGCCGTATCGATGCGGCGCGCGCCGCGGTCGAGCAGAGTGCGCGCGGTGACGTCCTGTCCACGCTGCTCGGGCCACGCGAACGGATCCGC
>DATFOL010000466.1:0-2730 GCA_035265545.1 Gemmatimonadaceae bacterium
ATCGACGGCGTCCTGCGGCAGGCGCGCGTCCTCGCGCGCACGCTCGGCCCCTCGCTCTCCTCGCGGGTGAAGATCCTCTCCGGGCTCGACATTGCCGATCGCATGCGTCCACAGGACGGCCGAGCGCGCGTTGCCGTCCGAGGAGCCGTCGTCGATCTCCGGGTTTCGACGCTGCCCGCCTCGCACGGCGAGAAGATCGTGGTCCGAGTGCTCGACGGAAGCGCGGGGCTCCGTACGCTCGATTCCATCGGCTTCGTCGATGCGGACCTCGCGCGCATCCGGGCGCTGCTCGAGCAGCGTGAAGGGCTCGTGCTCGTCACCGGACCGACGGGGTCGGGAAAGACCACCACGCTCTATGCCGCCCTCCGCGAAGTGCAGGCGCGCGGGGTGAACGTCGTCACCGTCGAAGACCCGATCGAGTACCGGCTGCCCGGGATCGTACAGGTGCAGGTGCACGAACGGGCGGGGCTGACCTTCGGCGCGGCACTGCGCTCCATCATGCGCCAGGATCCCGACGTGATCCTCGTCGGCGAGATCCGCGATCGCGAGACCGCGGAGATCGCCATCCAGGCGTCCCTCACCGGACACCTGGTGTTCTCGACTCTGCACACCAACGATGCGGCGAGCGCCATCGCACGCCTGGTCGACATCGGTGCCGCGAGCTACCAGATCGCCACGGCGGTGAAGGGAGTGATCGCGCAGCGCCTCGTCCGTCGACTCTGCGCTGCGTGCGCCGGTGCCGGCTGCCGCGAATGCAGTGATACCGGCTACCGCGGTCGGCGCGCGATCGCGGAGATTCTCCTCGCCTCGCCGGAGTTCGAGCGTCGGGTTGCGGCGGGCGGCACCCCGGAGAGCATTGCGGACGCGGCGCGCGCCAATGGATGCGTTCCGTTGTGGGAGGCGGGACTCGCCCTGGTGCGGCACGGCGAGACCTCCATCGACGAGCTCCGGCGCGTCGCCGCGGAGCCGGCCCGTCGCGTTACCGAGCCCGCCGCCGCCGCGATCACGGAACAGGCAGCGACTCGGATCGGCTGGTGGAGCGCGAGGACGGGCGTGGTGAGTGGTGCCGTGCGGGGGCAACTGGTTGCCGCAGCCGCCGCGCTGGCTCGCGACGTCCAGATCGTCCCGCTCGATGTCGAGCATCCAGTCACCGAGACTCTCGACGCGATCGTCGTACTCGGCGCACCAACTCCGCACGACGGCGGCGACGCGGCGGATCCACGACCGCGCGACGCCAATGGCCGGCTGGCGCTCGTAGTGGCCCTGGCGCCGGACGGCTCGACCGGCGAGCATGTGCGACTGCTCGGGCACGACGCCGACGTCGTGCTCTCGGCGAACACGCACGGTCGCGTGCTGCTCGCGACGGTGCTGGCACTCCTGAGGTGGCGGGCACGATGACGGTGCACTCCATCCCACGATGGGCTGGTGCCGCCGGTCGCGTCCGACGCACTCGGCGCCCTGGAGGGAGCTTCCGCATGACGAACGTCAACGTCGGCACGATCGACGTCTATGTGATCGCTCCCGATCCCGCAGGGTGGGGCGTGCTCACTCTGCAACGGGCGCACACCACGCGATGTCCCACTGCGTGGGAGACCGTGCACGGTCGCATCGAGCCGGGCGAGTCGCCGGAGAAGGCGGCTGTGCGCGAGGTGCGCGAAGAGACCGGCCTAGAGGTACAGCGCCTGTACAACGTGATCGTTCAGCCATTCTATCTTCATACCCTCGCGACGGTGGAGCTCGCCGTCGTGTTCGCCGCCTTCGTAAATCGGGCCGACCCGATCACCCTGGGCGACGAGCACATGCGCTCCGAGTGGCTGTCGCCCGACGCGGCTCGCGAGCGCTTCGTCTGGCCCCGCGAACGTCAGGCGTTGCGCGACGTGGTGCAACTCCTCCATCGGGGCGATGCAGGACCGGTGGAGGACGTGCTGCGCGTGTACTGATCCCGTCTCAGCCCGCGTGGGTGGCGCGGGATTCGGGCGTGACAGGATGCGGACCCTGAAAGGCCATGACACCCATCATCACGCCCACGATGGCGGACGCCCCGATCAGCCCCGCACCCGCCCAGACCTGCTGCTCGACCAGGTAGAAGTTGCACACGCGGACCGGGGCCACGACGTACATCCAACCCACCACGGCCCACATCGGAAGCACGTTGCCGAGTACGAGTCCTCGTCCCAGCGCGCCGAGCCGGCTCCAGCTGAGCCCCAATGGCACTCCCACGAACAGGGGGAGGCTGACGAACTTCGTGAGCTCCATGCTCGGCGACGCGAGCGCGAGGTCGAGCGCGCGCGGCACCATCCACCACGCGCTCACCAGCAGCGCGAGCAGGGTGCCGGTGATCCCGCCCCGATTCCAGGTGGCGAGCCACGTTCGCCAGCTCGCCGGGAAGTCGTGCACCACGATGGCGCCGGCGACCGCCAGAAGAGGGATCTGCACGAGCATGTGCGTTGCCATCCCACGCTCCAGTTCTTCGCGCGAGGCAGGAAGCGCGAGGGCGATCAGGAGCAGAATACCCGACACGGCGAAATTCATCGGACCGGCGATCCGTCTGCACTCACGTCCCGACGACGGATCGTCGCGACCGCACTCGCCACGTCCTCCGGCCGCGCGTCCGCATCGAGCACCCGCGCGAGCCGGCCTTCGTCGTCCACCAGAAGCACGGCGGCGTTGTGCTGAAAGTCACCGCCGGACGCCGGAATGACGATCACGCCGAATGCGTTCAGCAGGGCG
>DATFOL010000467.1:0-3809 GCA_035265545.1 Gemmatimonadaceae bacterium
GTCCCGGAGATTCAGCAGAACATCGTCGAGATCCGCGCGACCGCCCGTGAAGTGGGCAGCCGGACCAAGATTGCGGTGTTCTCGCGCGACGACAGCATCGATCCGGTGGGGGCCTGCGTCGGGCTGAAGGGCTCGCGCGTGCAGACGGTCGTGAACGAGCTCGGCGGCGAACGCATCGATATCGTCCCGTGGTCTTCGGATCCCGAGCGGTTCGCGAAGCTCGCGCTCGCGCCGGCGAAGGTGGCGCGCGTCTTCAGCGATGGCGTCAGCAAGACGATCCAGGCTGTGGTCGACGAGGACCAGCTCTCGCTGGCCATCGGTCGCAACGGTCAGAACGTGCGACTCGCCTCGGAGCTCACCGGCTGGAAGATCGACCTCTACTCGAGCCGCGAGTGGCTCGAGAAGGGCGGCGCCGAGCAGCTGTTCGCGCCGTTGCCGGGGGAGGCGGAGAGCGATGCCGCAGCCGACGTGCCGCTCACCGAGTTGGCCGGGATGCATCCCGCCACGGTCGCCGTGCTCGCCGAGGCCGGCTATCGCACGCTCAACGACATCATCGATCTGGAACGGGAGGATTTCCTTCGGCTGGCGGGGATCGCGCCCGAGGAAGCTGATCGCATCATCTCGCTGCTGGAAGAGCTCACCACGGAGGATACGACGGCCGAGGGTGAGGTGCATTCATCGAACGGCGGCGCGAAAGAGTGACGTTGAACGCGGCGACGCAGGAGCGGCTGTTCCGGCTCATCGGGCTGGGCATCCGCGGGCGTGGCGCGGTGGTGGGAGTGGAACGTGTTCGTGAAGGAGTGAAGAAGAACAAGGTGGCATTCGCGATCGTGGCGACCGACGCGTCGCGTCACAGCCTCGACAAGGTTGTCCCGCTTCTCAATGCCAGGCGCGTTAGATTCATAGAGGTACCGAGCGCCACCGAGCTTGGCGAAGTGGCGGGACGAGAGTCCACCGCGGTCGTTGGAATCGTGGATCGGCAGCTCGCGAAAGGGATTCGCGCGCTGGTGGAGTCGGGCTCCACCGGGGCCCCATAGGAGGGTGGTTTGAGCAAGCTTCGCGTACACGACATGGCTGGTGAGTTCGGGATCTCCGCCGACGAAGTGATGGGACTGCTTCGTCAGATGGACGTTTCCGTGCGCAGCCATCTGAGCCCGCTCACGGACGACCAGGTTGCGCGCGTGCGCGCGCGGTGGGAGCGCGAGAAGCGCGTTCGTGCCGAGCGACAGGCGGCACCACCCGCACCTGCACGTCGCCGACGTGGTGCCGCCACGGCGGCCGTCGCCGCGGAGCCAACGGCCGTCGCGCCCGAGGGTGGCGACCCGAACGGACACGTCCGCCGTCGCCGGAAGGCGGCGGATGTCGCCGCGGCGGCAGCGGAAGTCGCAGCCGAGCAGGCCGCAGCCGATGCCGTTGCGCAGCAGGCTGCGGAAGCGGCGGCGGCAGAGCGAGCCGAAGCCGAGCGGGTAGAAGCCGAGCGCCAAGAGGTGGAGCGTGCCCGCGCCGCGGCGCAGGCAGCCGCGGCAGCCGCGGCCCAGGCAGAAGTCCAAGCGCGCGAACAGGACACGTAGGTCGAGGAGGCGCGTGCGCCCGAAGGCGAAGCGGCGTCATCCGAAGCGCCGCGTGCCGCTCAGCCGCGCCCCACTGGTGCGTCACTTCCGCCCGCCGCAGGATCGGATCGTCCGCGGCCGCGGCCCATCACGCCGGGCGCGCCGCGTCCGCGCCCCGTCACCGCCGGCTCGCCTTTCCCGCCGCGCCCCGTCGCTTCGGCCTCGCCCGGCGGTTTCGGTGGGCCGACTCGCACGCCCGATCGGCGCCCCGGCCAGGGTGGGCCGGGCGGCCAGGGTGGCGCGGGCGGAGCACCCCAGTCGGGTGCCGGCATGGGTGCTGGCGGCGCGAATCGCAATGCCCGCAAGAAGGGAAAGCGCGGCTCGGTGGATCAGGAAGCGGTGGACGCGAATATCGCGAAGACGATGGCGTCGCTTCGTGGCGCGCCCACGCGCGGTGGCAGGATCGATCGCCGCGGCATGCGAGAGGAGGCCGAGGCGTCGCGTCTGGCCGAGGTCGAGCGCGAGAAGAAGCTCGTCCGCGTCAACGAGTTCATCACCGTGAGCGAGCTCGCCCAGATCCTGAAAGTCTCGCCGACGGAGATCGTCGGCTTCGCCTTCAAGAACCTCGGGCTCATGATCACCGTCAACCAGCGACTCGACTTCGATCAGATCGAGCTGATCGCCGGCGAGTTCGGGTTCCAGGCGGTGCGCGAGGACGAGTACCAGGCCGAGGAGGTCGGCACTGCGGTCGCCGACGAGCCCGAAGACCTCGTGCCACGGCCGCCCGTCGTCACCATCATGGGTCACGTCGATCACGGGAAGACCTCGCTGCTCGACTACATCCGCAAGGCGAACGTCGTCGCTGGCGAGGCCGGTGGCATCACGCAGCACATCGGCGCCTACCACGTCGAGCTGGCGAACGGGAAGATGATCACCTTCCTCGACACGCCGGGTCACGAGGCGTTCACCGCCATGCGCGCCCGCGGCGCACAGGTCACCGACGAGGTGATCCTGGTCGTCGCGGCCGACGATGCCGTCATGCCGCAGACGATCGAGGCCATCTCGCACGCCAAGAACGCCGGCGTCCCGATGATCGTCGCGATCAACAAGATCGACCTGCCGCAGGCGAATCCGATGAAGGTGAAGCAGGATCTCCTCCAGCACGGCGTCGTGCTCGAGGAGTTCGGCGGCACGGTGCTCAGCTCCGAGATCTCTGCCAAGAAGGGTCTCAACATCCAGGAGCTGCTCGATCAGGTGCTCCTCCAGGCCGAGCTGCTCGATCTGCGCTCGAACCCCAACAAGCGCGCCACGGGGACCGTCGTCGAAGCCCAGCTCGATCCGGGGAAGGGCCCCGTCGCAACGGTCCTCGTCCAGAGCGGGACGCTGAACGTCGGCGACGACTTCATCGTCGGCATGTACTCCGGCCGCGTCCGCGCGATGCTCGATGAGCGCGGCAAGACCGTGAAGTCCGCCGGACCGGCGATTCCCGTGCAGGTGCTCGGCATGACAGGGGTCCCGATGGCGGGCGATCAGATGCTCGTGGTCGAGGACGCGACCGCTGCCCGCGAGGTGGCGCAGCGGCGCGAGCGCCTCGATCGCGAGGCGAAGAGCCGCCGCTCGACCCGCGGGGTCACGCTCGAGGACTTCATGGCGCAGTCCACCGCGGGCGATGTCCGCGCCCTGCGCATCCTCATCAAGGCGGATCAGGGTGGTCCTGCCGAGGCGCTGGCCGACGCGCTCGGGCAGCTCGGCACCGCCGAGGTGAAGGTCGAGGTGGTGCACCGCGGCGTGGGCGCGATCACCGAGAGCGACATCCTGTTGGCCCGTGCGTCGGGCGCGATCATCATCGGCTTCCACGTGCGTCCGGACAACAACGCGCGCGCGGCGGCCGAGCGTGAGAACGTCGACATCAAGCTGTACCGCATCATCTACGAGGCGGTCGCCGACGTGCGCGCCGCGCTCGAGGGAATGCTGCGCCCCGAACAGCGCGAGGTGGTGCTGGGCGAGGCCGAGGTGCTCGAGACGTTCAAGGTGCCGAAGATCGGCGTCATCGCCGGCTGCGCGGTGCGCACGGGCATCATCCGTCGCGACGCTCGCGTTCGCGTCATCCGCGATGCGATCGAAGTGTACGAGGGCACCATCGCGTCGCTCCGTCGCTTCAAGGACGACGTGCGGGAGGTCCGCGAAGGCTTCGAGTGCGGAATCGGCATCGAGAACTTCAACGACCTCAAGGTGGGCGACCGCATCGAGTGCTACCGC
>DATFOL010000468.1:0-2300 GCA_035265545.1 Gemmatimonadaceae bacterium
TCTTCCAACCCGGATGCGTCCTCGCGAAGTCCAGCCAGATCCCCACGGCGCTCGTCGGATCGATCACGAGCTTGCCGTTCTGCTCGAGGTATCGGAACTGCGAGTCGGACGCGTCGTCGAAGACGAACACGGCGGGGGCGGTGCCGGGTGGCAGCTCACGCCAATCCTTCTCGAGCATCTGCGCGATCGTGACGGGGCGGTAGCCGAGCTTGTACGCCTCGTCGAGGTCGGCCTTGTAGCTCGCGACCGTCCGCGTGTACAACGTGTTCTTGTCGCCGCCGATCACATGGTACTCGAGTACCGGGATTCGTCCCTGTGGATTGGGGGCGAGCGAGCCGCTCCCCGAGGCCGACGCGACGTCGCCGGTCGCGTTGCCCAGCGCCGTCGCCCCACTGCTGCCGCTGTCTCCGGTCGGCGCGCGTGCGCCCGCCGAGTCCGGGGCGCCGGTGCGACTGGATGACTCACCGCTGGAGCACGCGGCCACCAGCAGCAGGACGGCGAGCATTCTGCGATCCATTTCTGACCTTCGGGGTGACAAGAGTAGGATGACGGGGAGACGGATCGACAATAGCGGGCGAGACCGCCTCGCGCATCCTCCGCGGCCGGAAACCTGCCTCCGCACCACCCGTACCAATATCTGTAGACCAACGACTGCCCCGTGTCCGACTTCACTCGCCGCTTGAAGGATCGTCTCGCCGTGCTCCGTGGGCGCATGGACGCGCCTCACGAGCCAGCGAGCGTGTGGATGCGACGCCGGTGGCGATCGCTCACGGCGCTCGCGCTCGCCTGTGTCGGTGTCGTGCTCCTGGACGTCTGGCTGACGACCTGCGGATTCTCGGGTTGTCCGACGCGCTCGGAGATCCGCGCGTTTCGCCCCGGTGAGGGTGGCAGGATCCTCGATCGCAACGACCGCTTCCTCGGCCGCATCGCGATCGTGCGCCGCGTGAACGTGCCGCTCGACGCCATCCCGCTCCACGTGCGACAGGCTTTCCTCGCCACCGAGGACCGCCGGTTCTATCAACACAATGGGCTGGACTGGCGAGGTCTCTTCCGCGCCACCGCGACCAACGTGCGCCACCTCGGCGTGCGCGAAGGATTCAGCACCATCACGATGCAGGTGGCGCGCAACTCCTTCCTCGTGAAGATGCGCGGCGGCCGCACCCTGCGCCGCAAGCTGATGGAGCTTCGGCTCACGCGACTCATCGAGGGAGAGCTGACGAAGGATCAGATCCTCGAGCTCTACCTGAATCTGATCTACCTCGGCAACGGCATGAACGGCGTCGAGGCGGCGAGCCGTGATCTTTTCGGCAAGAGCGTCTCGAAAGCCACGATCGCCGAAGGCGCCGTGCTCGCCGCGCTCCCCAAGGGGCCGAGCGCGTACACGCCGAGAGATCACCCCGACCGCGCGCTCCGCCGGCGCAATCTCGTCCTTTCGCTCATGGCGCAGGAGGGCTACCTCACGCCGGGCGAGGCGTCCACCGCGGCGCGCCAGAAGCTCGCGATCGCCGAGGACGAGTGGCGCCCCGATACGGGCAACGAGCCGCTCGCGCTCGACGCCGTGCGCGTCTTCATCGATTCGATCCTCCCGGATGCGCTGAAGGAGGGCGACGTCACGGTGTACACCACCCTCGACCTCACGGCGCAGAAGGCGGCGGACCGCGCGGTGCTGCGCCAGGCGGCGGCGGTGAGCCGCGAGACGCAGTACTCCGGCGGTCGCCTCACCGAGCCCGCGCAGGGTGCACTCGTCGCGATGGACCCGCGCACCGGCGACATCCGCGCCCTCGTCGGAGGCCGGCGCAGCAAGCGTGGATTCAACCGCGCCTTTCGCGCCAAGCGGCAGCCGGGCTCCGCGTTCAAGCCGTTCGTGTACGCCGCTGCGCTGAGGGCCGGGATGACGCCCGCCACGCTCGTGGACGACGAACCGGTGGAGGTCACCCAGGGGCGCACAGTCTGGCGGCCCGCGAACTATGAAGGGAACTACATCGGTACGATCACGCTCACCAAGGCGCTCGCCGTCTCGTCGAATGCGGCGGCGGTGCGCGTGAGCCAGACCGTCGGCATCCCGAACGTGATCCAGGCCGCGCGTCGCAACGGCATTGCGAGCCCGCTGCCGAGCTACCCGGCCATCGCGCTCGGCGCGGTGGACGTCACGCCGCTCGAGCTGGTGGCGGCGTACGCGCCCTTCGCCAACGGCGGGCTTCGAGTGCATCCTCGACTGGTGCGCCGCATCGAATCGGCTGACGGCACCGTGCTGTGGGCCGCCGAGACGGCGCCGGTCGACACGGTGATGGACCCGCGCG
>DATFOL010000469.1:0-7484 GCA_035265545.1 Gemmatimonadaceae bacterium
CCGTCGAGCTCGTGCGCAGCGGACGAGTCGGAAACCTGCGGCGGGTCGAGATCGGGCTCCCGACGGATCCGACCAAGCCGGACGATCCGCCGCAGCCGGTGCCCGCCAATCTCAACTACGATCTCTGGCTGGGCCCCACGCCCGAGGTCTACTACACGGAGCAGCGTGTGCACCCGCAGGGCACAGGGCGCGACGGCGGCCCGGACGTCAACTCGCGGCCGGGGTGGCTGCGCAACGAGCATTACTCGCTCGGCATGATCACCGGGTGGGGGGCGCACCACTTCGACACCGCCCACTGGGGGATGGACCTGGAGCTCACCGGGCCGTCGCGCATCGAAGGCCGTGGCGAGTTCCCGCCGAACAAGATCTGGAACGTCCATGGCAAGTATCACGTCGAGCTGACGTATCCCGGCAACGTGCAGATGACCGTGTCCGACGAGCTGCCGAATGGGATCAAGTTCATCGGCGACGAGGGCTGGATCTTCGTCTCGCGCGACGCCTCGCAGACCGCGAGCGATCCGTCGGGGCGCGCCACGTCGCTCAAGTCGCTCGACGCGAGCGACGCGAAGCTGCTCGATCCGAACGGCGTCACGGTGCAGCTCCCGCACAGCCTGTCGCACCACAAGAACTGGCTCGAGTGCGTCCAGTCGCGGAAGCAGCCGCTCGCGCCCGCACCGATCGCGCATCGCAGCAACACCGCCTGCATCCTGAGCTGGGCCGCGATGAAGCTCAACCGTCCGCTCACCTGGGACGCGAAGGCGGAGACGTTCGTCAATGACGCCGAGGCGACGGCGATGCTCACGCGCCCCGAGCGCGGCGAGTATGGCGCGATCAAGCTCGCCGCGAAGCTCGCCAAAACGTCCGTGAGCAGGAAAGGCTGACCGGTGATCGGCACCTTCGCTCGGCGCGCGCGACCGGTGTCGCGCGCGCGCTGGCTCGCGCCGACGACGGCGGTCGCGCTGGCGCTGGTCCTGGCCTGTGCGTCGGCCAGCCGTTCGAACGGTGAAGCCCGCGCGACACGTGGCGCCTGGCAGCGCACCGAGACGTCGCTGGCGTGGAAGGTCGGCGACTCCACGCTCTGGCGCTTTTCCTTCGACCCGAAGGCGGGGAAGCCGTACTTCCATCCGGTTTCGACGGAGGGCGGGCCGAGCCTCACGAACTTCAAGCCGGAGGATCATCCCTGGCACTACGCGCTCTGGTTCTCGTGGAAATACATCAACCACGTGAACTACTGGGAGGAAAATCGTGTCAGCGGGCAGGCGGCTGGCGCGACTCGCTGGAGCGCGCCCACGATCGACGCACGCCCCGATGGAAGCGCGCGGATCACGATGCGGCTCACCTACGCGCGCCCCACGGGTGAGGTGGACCTCACCGAGAACCGCGTGCTCGACGTCTCCGCTCCGTCGGCCGACGGGAGCTACACGATCGACTGGAACATGCGCTTCACCGCCGGCAAGGACGGCGCGGCGCTCGACCGCACGCCGATGCCCGGTGAGCCGAACGGTGTCGTCAACGGAGGCTACGCCGGTCTCAGCGCGCGACTCGCCGCCGCCCCGGCGACGATGGCGGTGATGACGACGGAGGGACCGGTGACCGAGTTCCGCGGCGAGCGTGCACGCCCGAGCGCCGCCGCGGTGGCCGGCAACTTCTCGCTCGACGGCCGCGATCTCGGCGGCGTCGCGATCCTCAGCGATCCGGCGAACATCGCCGAGAAGGCGCCCTGGTACATCATCGACAACAAGCGCGACTTCCGATTCATCTGTGCGGCGATCCTCGCCCCCGCGGTGCGCACGATTCCGCCCAACGGCGAGATGGCGCTGAGATATCGGGTGGCGATCCGGCGTTCGGCGTGGACTGAAGCGTCGCTGCGCGACGCTGTTCATCGGTTCACGGTTTCTCGGTAGACGGCCGACCTCAGGATGCTCCGCGCGCAGGGGTCTCCCGAGGCCGGCCGCAAACCGAAGCACCGTTGACCGACTAACCGTTTCTCAGACGACCCCCGCCAGTCCGATCGTCAGCACCAGCGCCACCACGGAGATGATCGTCTCGCACACCGTCCACGTCCGGAACGTCTGCGGCACGGTGAGCCCGAAGTACTCCTGCACCAGCCAGAAGCCTCCGTCGTTCACGTGCGAGAGGATCAGCGAGCCCGCGCCCGTGGCGAGCACCATCAGCTCGGGCGACACGCCGCCTGCCTTCGCCACGATCGGCGCCACGATGCCGCACGCCGTCGTCATCGCCACCGTCGCGGAGCCCGTGGCGACGCGGATCAGCGCCGCCACCAGCCAGCCGAGCAGCAGCGGCGACACGTGCGCGCCCATCGCGAGATCGACCACCGCGCCGGAGATCCCGCTGTCCATCAGGATCCGTCCGAACCCCGCCCCCGCACCCACCACCAGCGTCACCGCGGCGATCGGGCCGAGTGATTCGTTGGTGAAGCGGAGGATCGCGTTCCGGTCGAACCCGCAGGCGCGTCCCAGCGTCCAGAAGCTCACCAGCAAGGCGATGAGCAGCGCGACGACGGAGTTCCCGGCGAGTCGCAGCAGGTCGTTGGCCAGCGATCCTGGCGCGGCGAACACGTTTGCCCAGCTGCCGAGCAGCATCAGCGCGACGGGGAGCAGGATCGTGAACAGCGTGATCCCGAACCCGGGCAGCTCGCGCGCCGTCTTCCGCTCCGCCATCTCGTCCATCAGCGGGTTGTTCGGGTTGGGCACCACGTAGCGCGACACGAGCTTGCCGAAGATCGGTCCCGCGAGCGCCGCCGTCGGCACGCCGACCAGCAACGCGTAGACGATCGTGCGGCCGATGTCGGCGCCGTACGCCGTCACGGCCAGGAGGGCCGCCGGGTGCGGCGGCACGAGTCCGTGCACCACGCTGAGCCCCGCGACCATCGGGATGCCGACGAGCACCATGTTCGTGCCCGTGCGCTTCGCCACGGTGAACGCGATGGGGACGAGCAGCACGAACCCGACCTCGAAGAACACCGGGATGCCGACGATGAACGCGATGACGGCCATCGCCCAGTGCACGTGCTTTTCTCCGAACGCCGCGATCACCGTGTGCGCGATCCGCTCCGCGCCCCCCGACTCCGCCATCATCTTGCCGAGCATCGTCCCCAGCGCGACGACGAGCGCGATGTGGCCGAGCGTGTTGCCGACGCCGGTCTCGAACGCCTTGACGATGCCACCCATCGGCATGCCGACGCTCACGCCCAGCGCGAGCGAGACGACGACGAGGGTGACGAACGGGTTGAGCTTGAACCGCGCGATGAGGACGACCAGCGCGACGATCGACACGGCCGCGTGGACGAGAAGCTGCGGACCTTGGATCACGGTGGTGGGCGTTCGGAGTGCGGGAGCGGCCGGTGAGCGATCGGCGAGTGATCGGCGAGCTTTCGATCTAATCCGGGTTCTGCTTTTCGGCGATGGGTGCCAACCTAACCTCGTCGTCGCACGGCTGCCGCACGCGCCACATCCTCCAGCCATCGGGAAGCGCCAGCACACCCGCCGCGACGGACGGCGACTCGTCGCGCCAGAGCAGCGCGTCGATCGGCACGCCGCGAGCGCACGCGTCGGTCGCCAGCGTCACCAGCGCTGCGCCAGTGGGTGCGGAGGTCGGCGCCGCTCGGTCGTCCTCGGCGAGCACGATTCGCACCCCTGCCTCGCGCGCCCAGTAGTGGCCGAAGGGAGATCCGAGCACGCCCACGTGGCTACCGGCGGGCAGTCCGTGGCGCGCGAGATCCGCCGCGAGATTCCGCACGTCGGGCCGCGGCGCGAGCGACACCCGATTCGACGTGCGCCCGAGCGCCAGGACCGCGGCCATCAGCAGTGCCGCACACTCCACGATGCGCGGGAGTGAGAGCGGCCGCGCCGATTCCGATCGTGGCGCGCCGCCGAGGTACACCAGCAGCGTCAGCGAGACGGCGAGAGCGGCTCCGGCGAGCCGGCCTTCGGGATGGGTCAGCGCGTGGAGGGCGAGCAGCGTGAGCGCCGGTCCGGCGACGAGGATGCGCTCGAGCCGGAGGCGCTGGCGTACCGCGCTGGCTGTCGCCGCGACGAGGCACAGGATCGCGAAGATGCCCGCGACGACTCGATACCAATGTGCGTTCGCGCGCAGGACTCTCCACTGCGCATCGAGCGAGAAGGCGGCCTGACGACGTTCGGTGAAGCGGGAGGGATCGTGCCAGAACGGGAAGGAGCCGGGCTCGTTGCCGGTGAAGAGCACCGGGCCCAGCGACGTGCGCACGATGCTCGCCGCGGTGTCGCTCGAGGGTGCCGCCGATACCTCGACGCGCGGCACGAGCCGCGGCACGTCGCCGACGTACCACTGATAGTTGAGCCGTCCGGTCTCGCCGAAGGTGAGGTGCCCCTGCGACGCTGATTGCACCGCCACGAGCGGCGCACACAGCGCGAGCGCCAGCAGCGCGAGCTTCGTCGTCGCCGCACGTCGCTCCGCACGTCGCATGAGAACCGGGGCAACGACGATCGCCACGAGCACCAGCGGGAAGAACACCGCTTTGGTCCAGTAGCCGAGCGCGAGGACGATGGCCAGCCGCACGATGCGCGCGCGCGACGTCGGCTCCCGCGTGAGCGCGTGAAGCTCCGCCGTCGCCAGCATCAGCCACGCGGCGAGGAGCATGTCCGGGGTGATCGTCGTCGCGGCGACGAGTCGGATGGCCGCCCAGATCCACAGCGACGCGGCGAGAACCAGGCGCGTGACGCGGACCGCCCGGGGCGTCGTCTCCGGCTCGGCGGCGTCCAGCGCCAGCACGAGCCGCGAGAAGGCGAACGTTGCGAAGGCGAGCACCGCGAGATTGACGACCAGGGCGACGCGAAGCTCGGGCGCCAGGCCGCCGCCGTAGTAGAGGCCGGACGCACCCGCCACGCGCATCGCCAGCCCGAGCAACGCGGGATACAACGGGCTCCAGTATCCGTTCGCGATGGCGGCCAGGTCACCCTGCGCGTACCGCCCCGCCAGCTCGACGTAGCTGATGCCGTCGGCGTTGGGCGCGCCGTTCCACGCGCGGCACTGGAGAGCGCCGAGCGCGACGACGAGCGCGACGAACGCCACGATCAGTGGTGTCCGACGGCGGGACGAGGGGAGCCCGGAGGTCTGACTCATCCCCGAAGGACGAACGACACCGCGCTCCGGCATCGGGCCGGAGCGCGGTGGTCACTCGGGGGGGGCGCTTCCGCTCAGGGCTTGCGGTTGACTGCTGCCTTCTGGTTGGGCGCGATGGCGTGCCCGAGGCTCTCACTGGCGCGCTTCGCAGACCACTGCATGTCCGGCTCTCGGTCCTCTCGCGCCAGGCGCGACAGCTCGCGCCGGATGTCGTCGCGAACGGTCGCTCGCAGCGGAACGCTACCGGTCACGGACGACGCGTCGGCGCGCCGCGTCGGCGAGGTCGCGACCGCCTTCGCACTGCTCGCCTGTCCCTGCTGGCTCACCGTGAACCCCTGGTCGGCGTAGCTCACCAGGACGCGCAGTGCCGCCAGGCGGTCTGCGACCGGGTAGCTGCCGTCCCGAACGACGCTCGACACGCCGTCGTACAGCCGACCATCACGCACGAGTGAGGACGCCTCGACCAGGGTCGCGCGCTCCGACGCGGTGCGCGCCCCGCGCCGCGTCCAGCGGTTCGCCAGCGTCACCGGACCGGTGGACGGGCAGCCCGCGGAGGCACGGATCGCACCGGCCGAGGGCGACGTGGTCAGCATCTCCGCCACGATCGCGATGCAATCGGGGGCCTCGCTCTGCGCCGCGGCGCTGCCGGGTGCGAGCACGGCGAGCATCGTGGCAACGAGCAGTGAAACCGGCGCGTGAGCTCGCCGCGTTCTGGGGGTCGAAATGGGGTGCGTCATGGATGGCATTCGGGTTCGAGTTGGTCGTCCCGTTCCTCCATGAAAGACGATCCACGAGCCTGCGCCGCATCTGTCGCAATTCACGACGTGCGGGCGTCGTCGAGTTGGCGTGCGGTCACCCTGACCGTAGCTTCTCGCCGCGATGAACACTTGCGAGACACTCATCCGGAACGCCTCTGTGATCGACGGCACAGGGCGCGCACCATTCGTTGCGGACGTCGCGATCTCGGACGCAACGATCGTCCGCGTGGGCCCGAGCGCGGACCTGCGGGCCGAGCACGTGATCGACGGCGCGGGGCTCGCGCTGGCGCCGGGCTTCATCGACGTCCACACCCACGACGATACGAACGTCGTCCGCACGCCCGGCATGTGGCCGAAGCTCTCGCAGGGGGTGACGACGGTCGTCGTCGGCAACTGCGGCATCAGCGCGTCGCCGGCACGACTGCGCGACGGTGCGCTCCCCGTGCCGCTCGCGCTCCTCGGCGATGCGGGCGCGTTCGTCTACCCGACCTTCCGCGCCTTCGTCGACGCGGTGGCGCGCGAGCGGCCAGCGGTGAACGTCGCGGCGCTCGTCGGTCACACGACGTTGCGGAACAACCACCTGGACGCACTCGACCGTGGCGCGACTTCCGACGAGATCGAGGCGATGCGCGCCGAGCTGCGCGACGCGCTCACGCTCGGTGCGCTCGGCCTGAGCTCGGGATTGCAGTACGCCAGCGCGTTCGCCGCGCCGACGGAGGAGGTGATGGCGCTCGCCGAGCCACTCGCCGAGCATGGCGGCATCTACGCGACGCACATGCGCACCGAGTTCGCCGGCATCCTCGACGCGATGGACGAGGCGTTCCGCATCGGGCGTCACGCGCGCGTGCCGGTGGCCGTGTCGCACCTCAAGTGCGCCGGGCCGGAAAACTGGGGACGGAGCGGCGAGGTGCTCGCGGCGCTCGAGCGCGAGGCGAGCACGCAGGCCGTGGGATGTGATGCATATCCGTATACGGCAGGATCGTCGATGCTGGATCTGGCGCAGGTCACCGACCGGATCGAGATCACCATCACCTGGTCGGAGCCGCATCCCGACGTCGGCGGCCGTTCGCTCGCCGACATCGCGCGCGCGTGGGACATGTCGCTGCTCGACGCCGCGCGTCGTCTCCTCCCCGCCGGAGCGATCTACCACTCGATGTCGGAGGCCGATGTGCGCCGCATCCTCCGTCATCCCGCCACGGTGATCGGCTCCGACGGCCTCCCGAACGACCCCAGGCCGCATCCACGCCTGTGGGGCACCTTCCCGCGCGTGCTCGGCCACTACGCCCGCGACGAGGCGCTCTTCTCGCTGGCGGAGGCGGTGCACAAGATGACCGGTCTGCCCGCGCGAAGGTTCGGACTGAACGATCGCGGCTTCGCACGCGAAGGTCTCGCCGCCGACCTCGTGCTGTTCGATCCCGCGATGGTGCGCGACGTCGCGACGTTCGCCGATCCGGAACGCCCCGCCGAAGGGATCCATGCGGTGTGGGTGAATGGGGTGCTGTCGTCGTGGACGCAGGCGCCGACGGGCGCGCGTGCTGGACGGTTTTTGGCGCGGGGACAGGTCGATTGGGCGAGCTATCGTGTGTGAGTTGGTGCGGTGGTGGG
>DATFOL010000470.1:0-4445 GCA_035265545.1 Gemmatimonadaceae bacterium
CTGATTGAGTAGTCTGATCGTCTCCGTGACTTGCTCGGCAAGCGTTGGAGCAGTGTCGGCACCCGAAGACGCCGAGTGATCGAGCTCCGCAGGATCGAAGCCGACGAGGCGATCAGGATCGATGGGTGCCCCCTGCACATCGAGCGGGATGTCGACCCAGACTGGTCCGGGTCGTCCATGCCGCGCGAGGTGAACGGCTTTCTCGAGGTGGTAGCGGATCTCCGAGGGCTCGAGCACCGTGACCGCGTACTTGGTAATCGGGGAGACGATGGAAACGATATCCACCTCCTGCACCCCGACCTGACGGACACCGCTCTCTCCCTTGAGATCCGCTCGCTTCACCTGCCCCGAGATGAACAGTGCGGGCGTCGAATCGAGCCAGGCGCCGGCTACACCAGTGACAGCGTTCGTGCCGCCGGGCCCGGTCGTGACCATGCACACACCGACGTCGCCGGTGACTTTGCCGTACGTCTCGGCCGCCATCGCCGCGGCCTGCTCGTGCAGGTTGCACACGTACTCGATGCGCGCGCACGCGCCCACCGAGTCGTTGAGGTGCATGGCACCTCCGCCGGTGAGCATGAACATGTGCTTTACGCCGAGATCCGCGACGAACTCGACGACGTAGTCAGACAGTTTGACCATCAGCGGAGCGCTGGCGGCGCGGTCTCAGGTAGACGCATACCCGAAGCATAGTCGACCAGGCGCCCCCGTTCATCCACGATCGGCATCACGCGCGTGCGTCCGGGAAGTTGAGCCAGCAGCTCCGCGGGCGACGATCCCGCCCGCGCCGAGCGGAACTCGCGCGTCATTACCTCTGCGACCGGAGTGTGGAGGTTCTTGCCGCGCACGAGAGCGTGACGGACGTCGCCGTCGGTGATGACGCCGAGCACGACCCCCTCTGGATCGACCACGAAGGCGATTCCCATCTGATTGGCGTCGATGGCCTGGAGCGCCGCGAGCACCGTGACGTCGACCGGCACGGTGAGCTTCGAGAGCTCCGGGTCGGTGCCAGTCGGACGTCGCGAGAGAGCGTGGCTCGCCCACGCGAGATCGGTGAGATGATCGAGCGCCAGCCGAAAGCCGCGTCCCTCGTTGTGGTGGCCCATCCAGATCTCGGGAATGAGCGTTGGCTGACGCTCGAGCAGCACTGGCAGCAAGTCGACGAAGTTGATGTCCCCTTCGCCGATCTGGAGCCCTTCGCCCGACACACCCGCGCCGTCAGAGACGTGCAGATGGCGAACGTATGGCGCGATGCGGTGCCCGAACGCCATGAGGTCGGCGCCGCTCCGCGCGCACTCGAGCGCAGCGTGCGAGGTATCGAAGCAGAGCCCGAGTCCGGATTCACGGCAGAGCCTCTCGGTGTTGTCGGCGTCCGTCGCAATGAAGCCGAACCACTTTCCGCCGAAGTACCAGGGGAAAGGAGGCAAGTTCTCCAGCAGGAGGTCCACTCCGTCATGATCGAGCTGACGGAGCGTATTTAGCAGGCGCTCGGTCGCGGCATCCACGTCATAGTGGCCCGGACGCGGGGACATGCCGCCGACATGCATGACGATCTTGGGCCCCCGCTCGAAGCTCGATTCGAAGTGCGGCGCCATCGCCCGGGTCAGGTCGATGGTCTTCTGGATGCGGGCGATCGACATCTGCCGCTGCGCCTCGTCCGCGGCGCAGAGGTCGATGAGCTCGTCGTGGCAGTATTCCGGCGCGTGCACCACCAGCCCGAACGGGTAGCGACGCCCGTCGAATGCGTCCACGCCCGCATCGAGATCACGGTCGCTCACGTGGAACTCGACGAACGCCATCCCATCGTCACCGAAGCGATCCACCATGGTCTCGACATCGGTGAACCGGGCGACGATGCCCCAGGGGGCACCGATGTCGATCGGCCGGCGCGCACGACCGGAGGTCCGACGCTCGACGAGATCCTCTTCACTGAACATGTCGTCCCGCCTCATCGCGCGCGTGATGCGGCGTCCGACGAGCTGATCGATGCTCTGCGGCGAGAGTCCCATCCCGGGACTCTTGCTCGTGACCATCGCCCGATCGATCAGCGTGCCAGCGGGGATGTCGCAGGCCGCCACGAGGCTCTTCGCGAGCGTGCGGCGGTTGAGCATCTCGCCACGCGTCATCCATCGATGCGCCACGCCGAGCGCCAACTCGACCTCGCGCACCGCGCGCACCTGCTCGGCGAACTGCGCCGGCTCTAGACTTGCCGCGTGGTCCGGCCCGCGCATTCCGCGGTCCAGGGTGAGGTGACGCTCGAGGAGGCGCGCACCCATCGCTACCGCGGCCAGCGAGATGGCGGTACCGGTGTCGTGGCCCGAATAGCCTACCGGGGCACCGCCTGACCACTCCTTGAGCACAGCCATGAAGCGCAGATTGATCTCCTCCGCGCTCGCCGGATACGTGCTCACGCAGTGGAACAGCGCGAATCGCGCCTCACGATCGGCCAGGAACGCGAGGGTGCGACGGATCTCGTCCTCGCTCGACATCCCCGTCGACATGAGCAGCGGCTTGCCTGTCGCGAGCACGTGCTCGATGAGGGGGAAGTTCGTCATGTCCGGCGAGCCGATCTTGTATGCCGGGATGTCGAGCGTCTCGAGAAAGTCGACGCTGCCCCGGTCCCACGGCGTGCAGAGGAACGTGGCGCCCCGATCCGCGCAATATCCGCGAAGCTCGCGGAACTCGTCGTCGGAGAGCTCGAACTCGACGAGTAGCGGGACGATGTACTGAAGTCCTTGCTCGCCGTGTCTCGGCTGCTCGATGATGGCGTCCTGATAGGTCTCGCGCAGGCGCCGCTTCTGGAACTTCACGGCGTCCGCACCGGCCTCGATCGCCGCGTCGACGAGCTGCTTGGCGATGCCGAGATCGCCGTTGTGGTTGAGACCGATCTCGGCGATGATGTACACCGGCTCCTGCGGGCCGATGCGCCGATCGGCGACAGTCAGTATGCGTTCCTGTATCGTCACGTTGCGGTAGCGTGCGAAGGTGCGGCGCCGACGAGGGTATCGGCCTGTTCGGCGAGCCACGCAATCGTACGCGTGAGCGCCTCGTCGAGTGTGATCTGGGCGCGAAGACCGAGCTCCTCACGTGCACGCCGAGTGCTCGGCACATAGCGCATGGGCGGAACGGTCGCGTCAGCGGATCGCGCGATGGAAACGGTCGGGTGGCGCCCGATGGTGCCGCCAGCGCGTGCGACAGCATCGGCGAGCTCGCGGATGGTCACCGCCTCCTCGCTGCCGACGTTGTACGCGCGGCCTGACTGGCCGCGCACAAGCAGCGTCCAGAGCCATACCGCGAGATCGGCGGCATGGAGGTACGAGCGGTATGGGGTGCCATCACCGCCGACGCGAATCGTCTCCCTATCGAGCGCATCGCGCAGGAAGTTCCCCACCGCGAAGTGAGCATCGAGCGGAAGATGCGGACCGACGAAAGCGAACGCGCGCGCGGTCACGACCTCGAGCCCACGGTCACGCGCGTAGATGGCGCCGAGCAATTCTGCGAGGCGTTTGCCCTCCGCGTATGCCTGGAGTGGATCGAGTGGATCCGGCCCACCGGCGTAGCTCTCGGGCACGTGCGTCAGCTCGGCCGGCTGGCGACCGTACACCGCGCCCGAGCTGAGGAGCAACACGCGTCCTGCGGAGGTGCGCGACGCGATCTCGAGCGTATGGCGCGTCCCTTCGACGATCGTCTCGAGCAGCTCGGTCGGGCGCTCCGCATTGAGCGGGCCGGTCGTGTCGGTCGCGCCGTGCACGAGATGCGTGAAGCGCCCCGCCGGCGCTGTGAAGGTGCGCACGTCGCCTTCGACCAGGCTAACGAAGCGCGAACCGGCGAGATGTGGTGCGCGCCGTTCGAAACCCTGAGGATCGCGACTCAGCAGGACCAGCGACGTCTCCAGCCCGAGGCGCTCGTTGGCATGCAGCAGCGATTCCACCATCCACCGGCCGAAGAATCCGGTGCCACCGGTCATGAGGATCCTGGCGCCGCGCAGCGACTCGAACGCGCTGCGTGCGTGCTCCAGCACGTGCTCGAGATCGCGCGCCGGAAGCTTAGGCATGCACCGCCCCGCGACAGAACGCGTTAACGCTCTCGATCACGTACGCGAGCATCTCCTCCGTCAGCCCCGGGTGCACCCCGATCCAGAACGCGCCGTGCATTACCCGATCACTGTTCGCCAGATCGCCCACCACTCGATAGCTCACGTCCTTGTACGCCGGCTGACGTACGAGATTGCCCCCGAACAGCAGCCGCGTGGCGATCCGGCGCGACTCGAGGAACCGCGTCAGCGCGTCGCGCGTGAACGGCGCATCCTGGCGCACGAGGATCGGAAACCCGAACCAGCTCGGCTCCGAGTTGGGAGTCGCCTCGGGCAACACCAGCACATCGTCGAGCTCGCGCAGACCGGCGTGCAGCGTGGCGAAGTTCCGACGCCTCGCTTCGATGAAGCC
>DATFOL010000471.1:0-12799 GCA_035265545.1 Gemmatimonadaceae bacterium
TGAGACGCTGGTCCACGGCGGAATCCGGCGTCGACACGATCTTCCACCCGTTCACGAAGTGATAGCGGAGGAACGCCTGCACGAAGTTGGAGTCGATCTCGAATGCACGGCGGTAGTCGGCGAGCGCCGCGTCGGCATCCAGACGCTGGAACTGCCGTTCGCCGTCGAGGAACGCTCGCAGCGCGTCCACCGACGGCGTGGTGAGGCCAGCCAGCACGGGCGACGGCGGCGTGCCGCGCTGCCAAACCTGGCGCAGGATCGCCCACGTGAGCGAGTCGGTGAGCGCCGCGATGTCGCGTGGAGAAGCGAGCGCCGTCGCCTTGGCGATCGCCGAGTCGCTGCCGACCCGATTCAACGTCACCGAAGCGCGGATGCGGTCACCCTGATTGATCAGCGTTCCGGTGAGCACGCTGCGCGCGCCAAGGTCGCGCGCCATCGCGCGCGCGTCGGCGAGGGGCAGCGGTGACGGCGCCTTGCGCGCGCGCATCAGCAGCGTGGCCGCGTCCACCGTGTGCAGCGAGCCGACGCCGTCGAGGTTCGCGCTGAGCGTGACGACGAGATCCTGCCCGAGCCGCACCAGCGACGAGTCGGAGATCGCGCTGAGTGGCATCACGGCGATGAGATCCGCGCCCGCGGTCACGGGTGCGGCACTGGGGGCCCGCTCGCGCGAGCGCTTCGCGAGCACGCCGGCGGCTACGAGCATGAGAACGCCCGCGGCGCTGAGCGGCACGCGGAGACGCGAGAAGGTGACGCCTCGTGCGCGCCGAGCGGGCGCGGCGGCCGGCGTCGTCACCGTCTCGAGGGCTTCCATCATCTCGCGCGCCGACTGCGGGCGCTCGGCTGGGTCCTTCGCCAGCGCACGCATGATCACGCTCGCCAGCGCGTCGGGAACGTCCGGACGGCGTGACGCGAGCGGCACCGGTGGCGTGGTGAGATGCTGGGTGATCACCTGCTGCGACGTGCCGCTGAACGGCGGCACGCCGGTGAGCAGCTCGTAACCCACGACGCCCACTGAGTAGAGATCCGCACGATGATCGGTCGTCGGATCCGCCGTCGCCTGTTCGGGCGCCATGTATGCCGGCGTTCCGATCGCGAAGCCCGCCGACGTGAGCGTGCCCGACCCCGTGAGCGCCTTCGCGATACCGAAGTCGGCGACGACGGCGTGACCGGAGCCAAGTAGCACGTTCTCCGGCTTGATGTCCCGGTGCACCACGCCGTGGTAGTGCGCGAAGTCGAGCGCATCGAGCACCTCGCGCAGCAGCCGCACGGCCTCGGCGGCGGCGAGCGGTCCCTTGCGCACGATCCGCGCGCGCAGCGTCTCCCCTGTGACGAGCGGCATGATGTAGTACAGCGAGCCGTCCGCCGCCCCAGCGGAGAGGATCGACACGATGTGCGGGTGCTGCAGTCGAGCGATGAGCTGGATCTCGCGGCGGAATCGCTCGGCACTCACCCCCGCGGTCGCTTCGTCCGAGAGCACCTTCACCACGACGTCCCGGTCGAGCGAGAGATCGTGCGCGACGAACACGCGCGACATTCCGCCTCCGCCGAGCTCGCGATCGACGCGATATCCGTCGCCGAGCACGCGCTGCAGCGTCGCCGCCAGCGCGTCGCTCACGCCGTCGTCCCGGCGCGATGCGCCGGCAGTCGCACGTCGGATTCCGTAGGGTTCGTCATCGGTCCCGAACAATCTGCGCGCACCCCGGAGCTTTGGCGAACCCGGTCGCGCTCGCCCTCCCCGGGCTGGTACGCCAACTGCGCAACCCGTTCGGGTGATGTCGCATCTCTTCAAGCGCGCGGCGTGCGGCGTCGCGGCGGCACTGCTCCAGACCTGCTCGAGGCCGACGAGTGACCTCGGCGGTGCGCAAGCAGCCACGGACGAGGCGGAGTCCGTCACTCCGGTGTCGCGCTGCGACGCGCCGAGTGCCACGAGCGCGATCCGCGAGTCGCGCGACGTCACCTATGTCGTGCGCGGCGGGCGCGCGCTCCACTTCGACGTCGCCTGGTCCGAGACCGGACCAGCCGCGCCCCTCGTTCTGCTCCTGCACGGCGGAAGCTGGTCCGGCGGCAGCCGGGTCAGCTTCCACGACGAGATGCGTGCGCTCGCGCGTCGCGGCTACACCGCGGCGGCCATCGAGTACCGCCTGACCCAGGCCCCCCGCGACGTCTTTCCCGCCGCGATCGCCGACGTGCGATGCGCGCTCCGCACGCTGCGCCGCCGCGCCGCCGACTACCACATCGCGCCGGAGAAGGTGGCCGCGCTGGGCTACTCCGCGGGAGGGCATCTCGCGTCGATGCTCGGCGTCGCCGCCGACGTGGGCGGGCTCGACGAGCCGGGCTGCGACGGGAGTGGGGAAAACGTCCGCGTGCAGGCGGTGGTGTCGTACGCGGGCCCGCAGGACCTGCGCGTCAACGGTCCCTACACCCAGGAGCAGGCCGACATCGTCACCAACTTCCTCGGCGTGTTCCCCGGCGATGCACCCGCCGTCGCGCGGCTCGCGTCTCCGATCGCGCACGTGAGCGCGGGCGATCCGCCCTTTCTGATGCTGCACGGCACCGACGATCCGCTCGTGCCGGTGGAGCATCCGCGGCGCATGGCCAGCGCGCTGCGTGCGGTCGGGACGCCGGCGTCGCTGATCGAGCTGGGTCGCATCGGCCATGGATACGTCGGCACCGTCACGAGCGGCGATGCGACGGTGCGGTGCACAGTGGATGCCTTTCTCGCGCGGTGGTTGAGGGGCTAGACCACCGCGCGAGGAGCCCACGGACACTTCAGCGCAACAGCGTCATCCTGCCGCGGCCGCTGCTCGGCCCACCGACAACGCGCCGATGACGCCTCCGATCGCGCCAGTCACCGCCGAGCTCAGGGTGCCGAGCGCAAGGAGCGACGCAGGCACGTCGCCGAGCAGGTACGACACGAGGATCCCCAGGAACGCGCAGATCGCACCGGCGGCGGCACCGCCTAGCGCCGCGCTCCCCTTGGTCGCCGGCCGGGCGAGCCGCGCGTAGAGAAATCCGGCGAGGAGCGACAGACCCATCCCGCCCACCGCGAACAGTCCCGCGATCGCGGGGCTCGTGTGTCCGGCGATGACCATGACGACCTGCAGCAGCGTACCGACGAGTGAGGCGATGACGAGCGCTCGGCTGGACATGAGGTGAGGGGTGGGGAGTGAGGAGTGAACTGCGATCTGGGATTGCGATCTGCTGAGCTATCTGTCTCTCACGCTCGCGCGGTGAGCAGATCCACGTGCGCGCGCAGCATGCGGACGGCGGCGTCGAAGTCGTTCAGCGTGCGATGGGTGCGGGAGAGCATCACGCCGCCTTCCATCGTCGTCAGCGCGAACACGGCCAGCGCATGATGGTCGACATCGGCGGGCAGACGGTCGCCCGCCTCGACGAAGCACTGCTCGATCGCCGCGACCCACGCGTCGAAGTTCGCCGCCAGCCGCGCGCGCACCGGCGGATCGGGCTCGTGCAGCTCGAGCGCGATGCTCCCGATCGGGCAACCGTAAGTGCAGTCGGTGGATTCGAGCGCCGAGCGGTAGCGGCGGAGAAGGGCGAACACTCGCTCGATCGGGTCCGAGACGCCCTCCCATGCCGGCGCGAGCAGCATGGGATGGATGCCGGCGAGATAGCTGTCGAGGACGTCGAGCAGGACGTCCTGCTTCCCCGGATACAGATAGTAGAGGCTACCGGCGTTCACCTCGGCGGCGCCGAGGATGTCCGCAACGCTGGTGGAGCCGTACCCCTTCTGGGCGAACAGCCGCATGGCGGCGAAGCGGATCCGGTCGCGGGTATCGCTCACCGGGCGAATCTGTTGAATGATCGTTCAACACGCAAGAGGCCGCCGGTGGTACCCCGGTTGCGACATCGCTACCGGGGTACCGCGCTCCTCTGCGCACCGAGCTGGCGCAGCACCTCGCCCAGCCGCCGCATCTCGGCGCCATACGTCGCCCAGTCGTCCGCGCGCTGCGCGGCGCGCGCCCGCTCGAAGTGCTCGTTCGCCCGGCGCGCGAGGTCTGCCGTCGGGCCGGTGGCCGCGACGGACGTGTCGGCTGCTCGCGCTGGTGCACGCGCGCCGCTGTCGGGCGGCGTGGAGATCGCCCCGGCTCCGGCACGCGCATCCGCCGCGCCGAACAGCGCACGGAGTGCCGCGTCGAGCGTCTCGGCCATCGCGACTTCTCCCTCCTGCGCCACCACCACGCGTTTCAGCTCCGGGATGCGCCCACCCTGGGCGCGCAGGTAGAGCGGCTGCACGTAGAGCAGCGACCCCTCGATCGGGATGACCAGCAGCTCGCCGCGCAGCACCTCCGAGCCGCGCTGATCCCACAGCGAGATCTGACGCGAGACCTCCGTGTCCTGATTGATGCGGTTGGCGATCTGGTTCGGGCCGAACACGAGACTCTGCCGCGGGAAGCGGTACACCGCGAGCTTCCCGTACGCCGCTCCGTCGTTCCGCGCGACCATCCACGCCGCGAGGTTGTCCTTCTGCCGCGGCGTGAACGGTCGCATGAGGATGAACTCCGGCGTCTGCTCACCCGGCAGGCGCATCACCATGTGCCGGAGGAACGACTCCCCTGCCACGCGCGCCGAGCCCGGCCCCCGCTCGCTGGCACTCGACTGACTGATCGCCGGAGCGCCCGGAACCTGCCATTGATCCTCGCGGTGGTAGAACGTCTCCGGATTGCCCATGTGATAGGTCGCGTAGAGCGCCGTCTGCACCCGGAAGAGGTCCTCGGGATAGCGCACGTGCGCACGTAGAGCGGCCGGCATCTCGGCCAGCGGTCGCAGCACTCCGGGGTAGATCTTCGCGAGCGTTTGTACGATCGGATCGTCGGGCGCCGCGACGAATGCGGTCAGGTCCCCGTCGTACGCGTCGATGACGACCTTCACCGTGTTCCGCATGTAGTTGATCCCCGACACCGGCGCCGAGTACGGATATCGGTCCGTGCTCGTGTAGCCGTCGACGAGCCACTTCAGGCGACCGTCGTCGGTGACGACCATGTACGGATCGCGATCGAACAGCAGGAAGGGCAGAGCGCGCCGGACACGCTCCCCGATGCTCCGGTGATAGAGGATGCGCGTACGCTCGGTGACGTCGCGGGTGAGCAGGATGTTGAACGAGCCGAAGTGGAGCGCGTAGAGCAGTCGCCGCGCGAACGACGCCACCGGCACGCCCCCGCGGCCGTCGTACGACGAGTAGACGGCGGCGTCGCCCTCGCCCGCCGGATAGTCGAACTCGCGCTGCCGGCTCGGCGCCAGCACGAAGTCGTTCGACTGCTCGCCGTAGTAGATCTGCGGCCGGGTGATCGGCAGCGGGATGCTCGAGACCGGTGGCAGATCCTTGATGAGGAGCACCGGCAGCCCCTCCGCCGTCACCTCGTTCGACGGGCCCAGCGTGACACCCATCCCGTGGGTGTAGGTGAGGTGCTCGTTGATGAACCCCTTGGTCGGCAGCGCTTCGGTATTCAGCTCGCGCGCCGACAGCATCACCTGGCGCAGCTGTCCGCCGATGCGATAGCGGTCGTCGTCCACCGAGACGAAGTCGTAGTAGGTGCGGATCGACTGGAGCTGCCCGAACGTCTGGAGCAGCGGCTCCCGGTCCCAGAGCCGCACGTTGTCGATCGTGGCGCGGTTGGCGGCGATCGTCGCCGGAGTGAGATCGGTGGCTGCACCGAGCTCGCGAAGCTGCACGTCGGCGATCCCCCAGGCGTCGCGCGTTCCCTTGATGTGGTGGGCGATCTGTGGGGTCTCGAACGAGAGCTCGTTGGCCTGCACGACCAGTCGCTGGTAGGCGGCCGGCACGAGGATCGACAGGACGACGAGGATCGCGTAGCCCGCGACCACGCGCGCCGCGACGAACGCGATGCGTCCGCGCGTTCCGCTCCACGCGATGAGGGCGGCTCCCGCCAGCGCAGCGGCGCTCAGCACGTGCATGGCGGGTACCCGCACATGCAAGTCGACGTAGTTCGCGCCGGACAGCGCCAGGTGCTCGCCGAACAGGATTCCCGGAATGCTCACCAGCTGCGTCCGCGCGGCGATGACCAGGAGCGCCAGCGCGGCGAGGATCGCCAGATGCTGCCGTGCGAACGCGGGGATCACGAGCACCTCTCCACCACGCCCCGCCTCGGCTCGCGCAAAGTGGATCGGGATCGCGACGAGCAGCAGCGACAGGAGCACCAGCGCGAAGGCGAACCCGACGATCGCTTCGATCGCCGGCAGCACGAACACGTAGTAGCCGACGTCGCGTCCGAAGATGGGATCCGTCACCCCGAACGGCGTCCGGTTCATCGCCTGCAGCGCCGTGTTCCACTGTGACGCCATCGACAGCGCGACGACGAACGCGATGAGCGCCGTCCACGGCAGCGCGAGCGTCCGCATCAACCGCGCGGCCTGTGCGCCGACCGCGGTGGCCACGCCGGCGATGTCGGTGATCGGCTCGCGCACGCGCGGCTCGCCGTCGACCAACCCGCGCAGTGCGTAGCGTGCATTGCCGTAGAGCACCGCGAAGGCGACCGCGCCGGAGAGCAGGCCGATGGTCCACTGCGCCGTGATCTTCGTGAGGAAGACGCGCTGGAATCGGATCTCGGTGAACCAGAGCCAGTCGGCGAGCGGAGTCGTCAGGCCCGGCAGCAGGACGAGCACGCCGAACAGGATGGCGGCGACGATGATGCCGAGCCGTGGCGAGCGCGGAGGACGTCCGGTCCCGGCGCCACGCGGTCCGCGTGGCGGCCGGATGCCGGCTTCTTGAAGGCTGCGGATGAACGGGTCGTCGTCGGGAACGATATCGGGCATGACTCAACCTACGACCGGGGCGCTGCTTCGCGAGCCGTCTCGCCGCGACCGTTCAGCGCGTCAGCTTGGTCTCGAGGTCCGCCAGCCAGTTGAGCGTGACCACGATCTGCCGCCGGTGCCCGGGCGGCTCGCGCAGCAGGACGAACGTCTCGCCATCTCGCGACACGTCGTAGCTGCGCCCCTCGTCCCAGGCGGTATGAAAGACGTACGGGCCGCCGAACAGCGCCACCGGAGTTCCGATCTCCTTCCTCGCCGGATCCACCGCCACCGCCATCACGGTGTCGCGTTGCCGGAAGACCACCTCGCGGCCGCCGCGCGTCCACATCGGCTCGGACGCCCCGTCCGACGACAGCTTCCACCGGCCGAGCGCGGGATCTGGGAACGACTGCACGTAGACCTCGATGCGCCCCGTCTCTCCCGACTCGTACGCCAACCAGCGTCCATCCGGTGAGAACGACGGCTTCGACGCGCTGCCGACGCCCGTCAGGTAGCGCTGCTCGGTCACCTTGCCTCGAAGCGACATCGTCCACAGCTCCGGCAGGCCGTCGATGTTCGCCACCAGCGCCACCAGCCGTCCGTCGGTGGAGATTCCCGACGGCATCCGATCGTGTCCCCCGCCCATGAGCTGGCGTGCCGGCTGGCTGCCGTCGGCCACGCGGATCCACGGATCGTAGAATATCCCCTCGTGCATGAACACGAGCTCACGGCCGTCCGGCGTCCACTGCGGCATCCAGTCCTTGCTCGTCGCATCGGTGATGCGCGTGCCGCGCGAGCTGCCGACGGGGAACACCCAGACGTCGGCGTTCCCTCCCTTGGGCGAGACGTCGACGGCGATGCGCGTGCCGTCGGGGGAAAGGCGCGGATTGTCGTAGCGCGCCCGGTTGGGGATCGCAGATCGAGACACGCCGCGGCGATCGACGAACGACAGCTCGAGGTCGGAGCGGTACGACGCCGTGGGCATGTGCGCGAACGTGCCATTCGCTGCGACGGCGTACGCCGCGTAGCCCTCGCCGTCGGCCATCGCGACGTCCTCCTGGATCGGGATGGCGTTCCCCGTCACGCGCTCCGCGTCGAGATCGAGCCGTACCGCGAACAGCGTCTCGTCCTTCGCGTACAGCAGATGGCCCGACGGGAGGTAGCGTGCGCAGAGCGCGTCCCGCACCAGCACGGTGCGCCGCTTCGTCCGGCGGTCGAGGATCTCGATCGTGCTCTGAACCCCGCCGCCGCCGCGATACGCCGTGAACAGGATCCGATCGCCGCCAGGCAGCACCTGCGGCCACCAGTGGCCGAGCTCACCGCGTGACGTATCGGGCTTGGTGAGCATCACCTCGTCGCCGCCCGTCTCGCTCACCTCCCACAACCCTTCCTGATATGATCGCGTGAACACGATGCGGCCGTCGGTCCACCAGTCGCCGCCCGCCCACTGGCTCGTGCCGAGCTGGATCGGCGTGCCGCCGGCGATCGGCATCTTGAGAAGCTTGCCCTGTCGGGAGAACGCGACCCATCGCCCGTCGGGCGAGAGGAAGGACCGCTCGGCGCCCTCCGTCCCGGGGATTGCCGTCGCGGTCAGCTCGCCGATGTGCTGGGTGAAGAGCAGGAGCTGCCCACCCGACCACGCAGGGTACACGAGCCGCGTCCCGTCGCGGCTCAGCACCACCGACGGCACCCGCGCTGGGGTCAATCCCTTACTCAGCTCCACGCCGAACCGGAACGGCGCGCTGCCGATCACCGGCACCGGCGCGGTGTACCGCCCGACCAGGTGCGAGATCGCGAACGCCGCGGCGAGCACCCACGGCGCGATGCGTCCGAGCATCGCGCCCGCGGAACGCGACGCCGGTGTCGGCGTCGCATACCCGCCCGACGCGACGAGGCCCGGCGACGTGAGCGCCTCGGCGAGCTCCGCCGCCGATTGAAAGCGGTCGGCGGGCAGCTTCTCGAGCGCGCGCCGCACCGCGGCGTCCACGTGCGGGGGGACGGTGTGCCGCTGCGCCACGATCGATCGCGGCGCCTCCGTCATCACGCGCGCGATGATGGCCTGCGCCGTCGGCCCGGTGAACGGCGGCTCGCCGGTGAGCAGCTCGTACAGCACGCAGCCGAGCGAGAACACGTCGCTCCGCGCCGTGATGCTCCGCTCGCCCATCGCCTGCTCGGGGCTCATGTAGTGCGGCGTGCCGAGCGACATTCCCGTCTCGGTCATCCGCGTGCCCGCATTTCCCGCCGCGAGCGCGATCCCGAAGTCGGCGACGACCGCGCGGCCGTCGTGCAGCAGGATGTTCTCCGGCTTGATGTCGCGGTGGATCACGCCGTGCCGGTGCGCGTAGTCGAGCGCTCCCGCGACTTCGCGGGTGATGCGCACGGCGTCGTCGATCGGGAGCTGCTGCTCACGCGTGAGCCGGTCGCGCAGCGACTCGCCCTCGACGAACGGCATCACGTAGAACACGGTGCCGTCCACCTCCCCTGAGTCGAACAGTGGGAGGATGTTCGGATGCTGGAGGTTGGCCGTCGTTCGGATCTCGCTCAGGAACCGCTGAGACCCGATGATCGCCGCAAGCTCCGGCCGGAGCACCTTGAGCGCGACCTTGCGGCCGTGCCGCAGGTCCTCGGCGAGGTACACCGTCGCCATGCCGCCGGCGCCGAGCTCGCGTTCGACGCGATAGCGGTCGGCCAGCGACGTCGCGATGCGCGTGGCGTCGAGCATGGACGTCGAAGCTGTGGGCCACGGAGGGGATGCGCCAGGGCGAGGCCCGGAAGGCACCGCGACGGTCCGGTGCCTCCCGGATCTCGCACCGCGAGCGTCACGCTAGCGCTCGAGCGTCTCGCGCAGCGCGTCCAGCCGCTCGGACCAGCGCTGCTTGAGTGCTTCGGCCGTGGCGCGATCGGGGAGTCTCGCCTGCTCGAGCTGCACCGCGCTCTTGTCCTTTCCCTTGGCGTAGAATCCGACGGCGACGATCGCGCCGTCGGGCATCTGCAGACGCATCGACTTCGGCGCGGTGGACGTGCGCACCTTCACCCCCGTCTCGCCGAGCCAGCGCTTGCGTCGCCGTCCGTCGGCCCACGCGTCGAACAGCGTCGTCACGTCCACGCCGTACGTGCGCGAGCGAGTCATCGTGAAGCTGCCGTTGCGCTGCTGTCCGCGCGCGCGCAGGCCCTTGATGCGCTCGTAGCCGACGGCGACGGTCTGCGTCCACCACGACGGCGTGTCGTACTTCTCCTTCACCAGCTTGGCGATCTCGCGATGGGACAGCTCGTACGCACGAGCGTAGTCGAGCGCCTTCACCCAGAGCTCCCAGGTGCAGCCCGTCTTCTCCTTGATGACGTCGTCGCTCATCCCCGCGAGCACGGCGTAATCCCTCGGCTCGGGGTGGGTGACGGTCGCGGGCGCGGCCGGCGCAGCGGCGGCTTCGGTACGCTTCGGTGCCCTCGGCTTGCGAAGCACCTGCGCGCGGGCGGCGGTGTAGGCTTCGCCCGTCTTCTCCATGCGAGCGCGAACGAGGCGCTTGAGATCCTTCTGGCGTGGCATCGTCGTGGTCTCCTTTGGATGCACCACGGGTCACTCCCCAGCAGCGCGCCATGGTGAACGCAAAGGACCGACGATACGGATCCGGGAGTGTGCCCCCCTTTGCCTCGTGCTCGACTCCTGCTGGGGCGGAGTCTCGAGAGGTTGGGCGCGGACCGGCGCCAAGCCCACGATGGCGCGGGCGGGGCCGGGCGTCAAGACGGGCGCGATGCGGCGCTGCACGTGCCGCAGGTTGCCGCTGCCGGTCCCCTCGGCAGCGGCCCGAGCGGCACGCTAGTTCGTCTGGGGAGCCGGGTCTTGGCCGCCCGCCCAGGTGATGAACTTCCACGTGCCGCCGTCCTTCACCAGCACGTCGGTCCATCGACCGTTCGCGGTCTTGCGCTCCTTCTTGTAGTTCTCGGTAGCCGAGCGGTAGGTGTACTGCATCACCGCGATGTTACCCGTGATCGTCGCGGCGATCGGGTAGATCTCGTATTCGAGCGTCGTGGACTGGCTCGAGTCGAACCGGTTCCACTTCGTGAGAGACGCCATGCTCTGCGGCGAGGGCGAGTCGTTGCCCCACGCGCTCATGTTGGCATGGACCATCTTCGGGATCCAGCTCGCGTCCTTCGCGGCGCTCATCTTCCACTGCAGCTCCTCAAGCTTCCAGAGCTCCTGCTGCTCGGGTGTCCAGCTCTGCGCACCCGCTGAGGTAGCGAGGGCCACGAGCCCGAGACACAGCAGTGAGAAAGTTCTTCGCATGTCGAGATACCTGAAAAGTGTGATGTCGCGCGCAGGGAGGTGGCGCGCGGCGAGGTCGAATTCGGCGCCGGCATCTCGCGGCGCGCGGGTGCGCAGGTGCGGGCTTCAGAGCCGCCCAACGGGCACCGATGGGAGGGAGGAGCAACGGCGAGGCCGGGGCGCCCTCACGCGACGCGAGTCGGGGTGACCATGAGGCGCACCGCACCAGGAGCTGCAGGGGCTTCGACTCACGGCCCTGCGAGCCACGGCGAACGTATCAGACACCGGCGTCGGTCGATAGGGCGGGACGACGCCTCACTCCGATCACTCCGACGCTCGCGTGACGAGCGTGGAGTACACGATCCCGACTCCAGTTGTCCGGATACGCGCGCGGAGCTACGATCCTCCCGAACTCCGATCCGCGAGGCGGTGGATGAGAGCATCGAACCTGCTGATCCTGCTGCCCATGCTGATCTCGCCCACGCGCGCACGCGCACAGGGCCCCGCGCCGCTGCGACTCGGCGTCATCGGGCTCACCCACTCGCACGTGCACGGGCTGCTGGGCCGGAAGAATCGCGGCGACGTCGTGATCGTCGGCATCGCCGAGCCGAACCGCGCGCTCGCCCGGCGCTACGCCGAGCGCTATGGGCTGAGCATGGATCTCGTGTTCGAGTCCACGACCGAGATGCTCGAGAAGACCCGGCCCGTCGCCGTCGCGGCGTTCGGCAGCACCTACGAGCATCTCGCGGCGGTGCAGGCGGCCGCCCCGCGCGGGATCCACGTGATGGTGGAGAAGCCGCTCGCGGTGAGCCTCGAGCACGCGCGGAAGATGAAGGCGCTCGCCGATCGGCATCACGTCGTCCTGATGGTGAACTATGAGACGACGTGGTATCCGTCGCTGTATCGCGCCGCCGAGACCGTGCGCGCCGACGGCATCGGCCCGCTGCGCAAGGTCGTCGTGCGCGACGGTCACCGCGGACCGGCGAAGATCAACGGCGTCGACCCGGAGTTCCTCGAGTGGCTGAACGACCCGGTGCGGAACGGGGGCGGCGCGCTGATGGACTTCGGCTGCTACGGCGCGAACCTCATGACGTTCCTCATGCGGGGTGCGCGTCCCACCTCGGTCACCGCGGTCACCCAGCAGCTCCAGCCGAACGACTATCCGCGCGTCGACGACGAGGCGACGATCGTCGTGACCTATCCGTCGACCCAAGCCATTATCCAAGCCTCATGGAACTGGCCGATCGGCCGGAAGGACCTGGAGATCTACGGCACGCGCGGCTACGTGATGACGGACAATCGCAGCGTCGTGCGCACGCGCGCATCCGAGTCGGCGACGGAGAGTGCGCAGTCGCTTCCCGAGCGGGATGCGCCGAACGACGATCCCTTCTCCTACTTCAAGGCGCTCGTGGAGCGGAAGGCCGTGCCGGGCGACTGGGATCCGTCGTCGCTGGCGAACAACATGATCGTCATGGAGATCCTCGACGCGGCGCGGAAGAGCGCGCGCGAAGGACGCACGATCGAGCTGCCGAAGGTCCCCGCGCGCGTACGGTAGCGCGAGCGTGACGCTCAGCGCACCACGACCTTGTTCAGCCAGGCGTCGGCGCGGTAGTCGGTCACCACCGCCGCCGCTCGGCTCAGGTCTCTCGACACGTTGAACCAGGAGATCGGGCGTCCCACGGTGCCGAGCGGCTTCATCGCTGCGGGACCGTCGATCGCGAACAGGCTCCAGGAGTCCTGCGTCTCTCCGACGAGGAACAGCGCTTCGTG